>CAUQCZ010000123.1:0-4362 GCA_963516335.1 uncultured Campylobacter sp.
CGCCGGCAGTAAGTACGCCGTGATGTTTTAGCTTTTTCTCGTCAAATCCGTAAGCCTTAAACACGCCAAGCGCGGTCATTTCGTTGCCGCTGCCAGGATTACCGACGTTGATCGCTTTGCCCTCTAGGTCGTTTATAGAGCCGATACCGCTTGATTTTGAGACGACGAACGCGAGAAGCTCAGGGTAGATGGAGACTACGGCGCGTAGGTTTTGATCGCCGTTGCCTTCAAATTTGCCCACGCCGTTAAATTTATCATAAACCACGTCGCTTTGGACGAAACCGAAATTTAGCTCTTTTTTTAGCACGTTATTTACGTTGTATACAGAGCCGCCGGTTGATTGCACCGAGCATTTCATCTGCGGGTCTTTATTTACGAGGCGACATATCGCTCCGCCCACCGGATAATACGTACCCGTCATCGCTCCCGTACCGATAGATACGAACTCCTTTGCGCCCAGCGCAGACGCGAAAAGCAAGCCGGCTAATGCCAAAGATGTAGTTTTCATTTAACTTCCTTTCAAAGAATTTCCCTGATTTTACTCTCAAAATCCGCATTTTGCGTATAAATTCCGCTCTTTTTGCGAGCTTTTTTGCAAATTTGCGACTATTTTACACACTTTAGCCTTAGAAAAATATTTCTTAAGGTAAAATTTATATATTTTTTACAAGCGAAGCAAAAATCATATTTTTTGCATGGAGATATTTTTAAATCTTCCGCACCGAGACCTGCGTCTTTAAGGTGCTAAATTTGATTTGGCTAAATTTAGCGTTGTGCATTAAATTTAATCTTTCTTGTTAAGGGGGAAGGGGCTTGAATTACGAAGTCGCTCCCTTCCCCCTTAACGATCCCCCAACCCCTACGACGTGAGAGGTTGCTGCACTGCGCGCAGGTTTATTCGGCACTGTCGTGCTGCGTATTCAAATTTATGTTTTCAAGATGAGGGTCTCGGTGCGTCGAATTTGAAGTCAAATTTACAAACTTTGTAAAATTGACTTCAAATTTGGATTTAGAAACGACAAGGCAAAGTATCTTGCGATGAATTTAAATGTTGCGACGAAATTTTCGACCGAAGATAGAACATTTAGTTCATCGAGGGAGAAAATTTCTAGCTCATTTAAAGGCGCGCAAGAGACAAGCCCTTACAAAGCAAATTTAAGCTAAATTTTTGCCGTTATTTTCCGGGCCTAGTCAGCTCATAGGCGAAATTTATCTCCTTGCTCTCGTTTGGCTTAAGCGCGAATTTCCACGTCACCTTGCCCTCTTTATCCAGTTCGCTCTCTTTGGGGTCGTTTTTCATGCTTACGCTTACGCTCTCGTGCGCGCTAACTGGCGCTCGCTCCTGCAAAACCACGTCCCATGCGAGTTTAGAGCCGTTTTTTACGGTAAATTTATAGCCCTGCGAGATTTTATTTTTCGAGCCGAAAAACGACTCTTTCGTAAATTCGCCGTTATTTTCCTTTTTTACGGCTACAAGCTCGTTTTTGCCGAAAAACTCCTCGGCCTCCTCGCCCGCAGCGTAGCCTACGTATCTTTTGCCGATATTCACGTCGCCGATTTTAAACTCCGCGTCCGAACTCTCTACGCTTCGTTCGGGCTTAAATTTAGCTCTAACGTATGCGTTTGCTCCGCCGTATCCGTCGACAACTAAGTCAAATTTTGCGTCAAGGCTTTGCTTGTCGTAGCTAAAGCTCTTTTCCTCGCTCGCTTTTAGACTTACGTTATCGATGCGCCAAGTATTTGCAAGCTCGTTTTGGACGTTGCTAGCCTCCGTATCTTTAGCATAACTACGGGATACTTGTTTTGCCTTTTTCATCGGCGTAACTACGGCTCTATCATAGGCCTCCATCGCTGCCGGAGCCGCGGCTAGCAGGGGCTCTGCCTTGCCCTCGTACCACGGATAAAACGGCTCAGGCGTCAAATTTGACGAGTAGTAAAACGGATAAAGCGCGATCGTGAGATTTGATAAATCCGTATAAAGAGGATTTTTTAGGGTCAAATTTTGCGAGATTTCGACCTTGCCTTTTTCGACCAGGGCGGAAATTTTATTTTTTAAATTTACGCTAACGCCCACCGGATAGGAGATTTTGACCTGTTTTGGATCGCATTCGAATTTAAGGTCAAGCTTTTGAAAATTTACGACCTCTCTTTCTAGTTCTTGCATTTTTAGATTCGCGTCGTTAAGCAGCTTTTTAGCCTGCGAAGCCTCGGCTAGCGCTTTTAGCGTTATATCGTAAAATTTATCCGCATCGGCGCTCAAATTCTCGACGCTTTGCTCTTTAAAAGCCGAGAAATTATTTAAAAATTTGTTTTTCGCGTTTAGTGCGCCTACCTTATTTCCCAGCTCCTCAAACTCGTTTTGAGCTTTTTTAAATTTATCGTATCTTTCGTCTTCTAACGGTTTTGGTTCGTTTAAATTTAGACTGATTAGCTCGCAAGACGCACTCACGTCGATATCCTCAAGCGCTACGAACTCAGGCAAATTTAGGCTAAATTCGCTTTTTTGATCGGCGAAGCTTTGGTGGATGAAGGACTTGTTTTTGTAGATTTCCAGTAGATTGCTCTGTGCGCTAGCCAGCGCGGCAAGCGTCGAGATCAGGGCTATTTTTTTCATTTTTTTCCTTTGGATAAATTTGAAAGATTATAGCCCAAAACGTTAAATTTAAATCTAGCTCAACAAAATAACGGCAAAAATTGCTAAAACTAAAATTTGCAGTCCGATAAAAGGCACGACGCCCTTGTAGATATCAGAAGTCTTAATCTCCGCGGGCGCCACGCCTTTTAAATAAAAGAGGCTAAAGCCAAACGGCGGCGTGAGAAACGAAGTCTGCAAATTCATCGCGATAACGATAGCAAAATATAGCGGATTTATGCCTAAATTTACCGCAATCGGCGCTAAAATCGGCAGCACGATATACGAAATCTCGACGAAGTCTATAAAAAATCCCAGCGCGAAAATCGTAATCATAGATAAGACGATAAAGCCCCATTTTTCGCCCGGTAAATTTGACATCACCTCCTCAACTATCTCGTCGCCTCCGGTGTAGCTAAACACCATCGAAAACGCCGTCGCGCCGATAAGGATAGTAAAGACGACGGCCGTGGTTTTGACGCTCTCTTCGAGCGCTTCTTTAAGCATTTTAAACGAAAAGGTTTTATAAAAAACCGAAAGTAAGATCGCGCCCACGCAGCCAAACGCCGAGCTCTCCGTCGGCGTAGCGATGCCTTCAAATATCGAACCGAGCACCAGCACGACAAGTACTAGCGGAGGCAAAATCGCGAGGATAGCGTTTAAAATTTGCTTTGATTTAGGCATATCGCTCTCTACTACGACGGGCGGCGCGTAGTCCTTTTTAACGTAAGAGACGATGAGGATATAAGCTATATAAGCGCCCACGAGCGCAAGACCCGGGTATATCGCCTCGCGGAAAAGATCGCCGACTGGCACCGTAAAGACGTCGCCTAGGATAATCAAAACGATCGAAGGCGGGATGATCTGCCCAAGCGTGCCCGAAGCGCAGATAGTGCCGCAGCCTAGAGCTTTGTTGTAGTTGTACTTTAGCATCACGGGCAAACTCATAACGCCCATAGCTACGACGCTAGCGCCCACGACGCCCGTAGATGCGGCTAGCAGCGCGCCAACTAGCACGGTGCTAATCGCCACGCCGCCGCGAATCTCGCCGAATAAAAACGCCATGCTCTCAAGCAACCTCTCGGCTAGCTTGGTCTTTTGTAAAATAATGCCCATAAAAACGAAAAGCGGCACGGCGATGAGGATTTTATTTTCCATTATCGAGTAGATGCGGTAAGGCATGAAGTTAAAGGTCTCTTTAAAAATCTCAAGCCCGCCCATAAAGCCGTTACCGTCGCCAAAGCTCTCGACCATACCGCCGATGAGTCCGAAAATGACGGCTATCGCGCCAAACGTAAATGCGACGCTAAATCCGATAGCAAGCATAAAAAGCGCGGCTAAAAACATTACTATGCCGGTCATTTTCCCTCTCCTTGTTGCGCGGTTTTGCTTAAATTTGCGTCAAATTTGCCCGCCTCGCTTAAATTTGACCCGGCGTCTAGATAGACGTTTAGCCACTTTATAAAGTATCCGACGCTAAAAAATATAAGCAGCCAAAAGCTAAACGGGATAAAAGCCTTGATAACCCAGCGGTGCGGCAAACCGCCCGGATCCGCGCTACCCTCGCCGCTCTCGTACGCCTCCACGACGTAGTCCCAGCTCAGCCACGCGACCAAAAGTGCAAGCGGCAGGATAAAAAGGATGACGCCCGCCATATTTATGAGCGCCCTTTTCTTTACGCTCATCTTTTCGTAAAATATATCCACTCGCACGTGCGCGTCGTCTTTTAG
>CAUQCZ010000124.1:0-4360 GCA_963516335.1 uncultured Campylobacter sp.
CGGACTAAGAACAGCGCTATATAACTATCTCTACGCGCGCACAAACAGCGCGAAATTTCTGCGGCGTATCGAAGATACCGACCTAAAACGCAACTCCGAAGAAGCAACGCAAGCGATAAAAGAGGCCTTTGCCTGGTGCGGACTAGATCACGACGGCGAGGTGACGTATCAGTCGCGTAGATTTGACGTGTATAAAGAGTACGTAAACAAGCTGCTAGCCGAGGGCAAAGCCTATAAGTGCTACATGAGCAAAGACGAGCTAGACGCTTTGCGCGCCGAGCAAGAAGCGAGAAAAGAAAGGCCCAAATACGACAATCGCTACCGCGAATTTACTGGTACTCCGCCTGCTGGGATCGAGCCCGTCATCCGTATCAAAGCGCCTCTAAGCGGCGAGATCGTGATCGACGACGGCATAAAAGGCGAGGTCAAATTTAGAGTCGAGGATATCTTGGATGATTTCATCATCGCGCGTAGCGACGGCACGCCGACCTATAACTTCACGGTCGTGATAGACGACGCGCTGATGGGCGTAACCGACGTCATCCGCGGCGACGATCACCTCTCAAATACCCCGAAACAAATCGTGCTTTACGACGCTCTAGGCTTTAAAGCGCCGAAATTTTACCACGTCGCGATGATAAACGGCGAGGACGGCAGCAAACTAAGCAAACGCCACGGCGCGACCGACGTGATGGAGTATAAGCGCATGGGTTATCTGCCCGAAGCTCTTTTAAATTTTCTCGTGCGCCTAGGCTGGAGCCACGGAAACGACGAAATTTTCGGCATGGACGATATGCTAAAGTACTTCGATCCGCACGATATAAACAAGAGCTCAAGCACCTATAACGCAAGCAAGCTAGAGTGGCTAAACGCCCACTACATCAAGACTCTGCCCTACGAGAGGCTGGCAAGCGAGATGCTTGAATTTGAGATAGATTTTAAAGCGATGCCAAAGGGCGAGGTGCTGTTAAATTCATTGCGCGAACGCTCAAAAACGCTAGTTGAAATGAGCCAGAGCGCAAGGACGATAATAAACGCTCCAAGCGCATACGACGAGAAAGCATACGCTAAATTTATTACGCCCCAAAGTAAGGAAAATTTGGCTAAATTTGCCGAAATTTTAGGCGAAAATTTAGACGCAAAAGGCTACGAGGAGATGACAGGTAAATTTTTAGAAGCAAACGGCTTAAAGCTAAAAGACCTAGCTCAGGCGCTTCGCGTCGCGCTAACTGGAAATAGCGTAAGCCCGGGGATATTTGAGGTGCTCGAAGTTTTGGGCGCGGACGAGACGAAAAAAAGAATAAAAAATATTTTAAAGGAGAATAAATGACACACGTAACTAACGAAGAGGCGCTCGCGTATCACGAGGGCGGTAAAATAGAGATAAAAGTAAAAACCCCGTGCGCTACGGCAAGAGACCTATCTATGGCCTATACGCCGGGCGTCGCGGTACCGTGCAAGCAGATAGAAGCCGACAACGAACTAGCCTACAAATACACCAACAAGGCAAATTTAGTAGCCGTCATCACCGACGGCACGGCCGTGCTAGGCCTAGGCGATATCGGCGCGGTAGCGGGCAAACCCGTGATGGAGGGCAAGGCGGTTTTGTTTAAAAAATTCGCAAACGTAGACGCCTTTGATATCGAGCTAGACGAGCATGATCCGGATAAGATCGTAGAGATATGCAAGGCTCTAGCCCCGACTTTCGGCGGTATAAATTTAGAAGATATCCGCGCTCCGAAGTGCTTTGAGATCGAGCGCAAACTACAAGAAGCAGTCGATATCCCGGTCATGCACGACGATCAGCACGGCACGGCGATGATAACGAGTGCCGGCATGATAAACGCGATGGAGATTTCGGGCAAAGACATCTCTAAAATCAAAATCGTAGTTAGCGGCGCGGGCGCGGCAGGAATCGCATGCGCGAAGATGTATAAGGCTCTGGGCGCCAAGCACATCGTGATGATCGACAGCAAAGGCGTCATACACAAAGGCCGCACCGATCTAACTCCTGAAAAGGTCGAATTCGCCCTAGAAACCGCAGATAGAACGCTAGCGGACGCGATGAAGGGCGCTGATATGTTCCTAGGCCTATCAAAGCCCGGCGTCGTGACAAAAGAAATGGTCGCGTCAATGAACGACGAGCCGATTATTTTCGCGCTTGCTAACCCGACTCCCGAAATCTTCCCAGAAGACGTCGCTAGCGTGCGAAACGACGTGATGATGGGTACCGGTCGCAGCGACTATCCGAATCAAGTAAATAACGTTCTTGGCTTTCCGTTTATATTCCGCGGAGCGCTTGACGTCAGAGCCAAAAAGATCACCGAAAATATGAAAATGGCTGCGGCGCGCGCGCTTGCAAATTTGGCTAAAGAGCCCGTGCCTGCTGAGGTTTGCGCGGCGTTTGGCGTAAAAGAGCTAAAATTCGGCAAAGACTACATCATACCAAAACCGTTTGACAACCGCGTGCTTTTAGCCGTGGCTCCGGCGGTCGCGCAGGCTGCTGTCGATGACGGCGTAGCTAGGATAAAAAATTTCGACGTAGAAGCGTATAGAGCGAGTCTGGCGAAGTTATTTTAGTTAAATTTGCGGGGCGCCTTGCTCGCCGCTCTTAGCTTTTAAAGGCTGCGGCGAGCGGGGCTAAGCCTGCGCTAAATTTATTAATTTTGCTACGCGCTTTGGCTTTATTAAAAAGTCTCAAATTTAGAGCGGCTCGCCGGGCTAAATTTGGCCTTGTTTTATCGCGCGCCGTTTTTGCTCCAAGCCAAATGCCACAAGCTCGCAAACCCGTCTAACGGGGAGCTAAATTTTGCCCGCTCATAGCCTCTTAGCCGCGAGCAAGCCTTACGCGCGAAATGAGCTATTTGCGAATTTTACGACTCAAAACGGTAAAATTTAAAAAGCCCTAGCCTAGTGTTTTTTAAATTTTATCCGCTAAATTTAAGGATTTTTATGAAAAATTTCACCGCCGCCGATGCCGCTAAGCTACCAAACGTCCGCCTAGTCTCTCACCCGCTCATCGAGCATAAGCTAGCTATTTTGCGAGACGCCTCGACGCCGACCTTTCAGTTTAGGATGCTAGTCGACGAGATCAGCCACCTGATGATATTTGAAGCAACGCGCGATCTGGCGCTAAAAGACGTGAGCGTGCAGACCCCCGTCGCGCAGGCGCAGGCTAAAAAGCTAGCGACGAAGGTCATGATCTGCCCTATTTTGCGCGCCGCGCTGGGGATGTTAGAGAGCGTTTTTAAAATCATACCAAACGCCAGCGTCGGATTTTTGGGCTTTCAGCGGAACGAAAAGACCGCGCAGGCCGAGTTTTTCTACGCTAAACTGCCCGCAGACGCCGGCGAGCGCGTCGCTATCGTCATCGATCCGATGTTTGCTACCGGCGGCACGGCGATAGACGCGGTCAAATTTTTACGCGAAAAAGGCGTAAAGCGGATCAAATTTATCTCCGTTATCGCCGCGCCCGAGGGCTTAAAAAGATTTAGCGAGATTTATCCAGATGTGAGCGTTTATACCGCCGCGATCGACGAGAGGCTAAATGAAAAAAACTACATCGTGCCGGGTCTTGGCGATGCGGGAGACAGAGTGTTTAATACCTTGTAAATAGCACGTTTTTTTGAGCGCCTTTAAATGAGCTAAAAAATTTCGCCCTGCGACGGGCTATACGTCAAGTCTTGGGATGAAATTTTCGCCACGGCATTTAAATCCGCCTAAAAATTTCGGCGCTCGTTTTTCTTGCGCCGTTTTTTAGCAAAAGCCGACTTTCCCAGCATTTCGCGTACTTCCGCTTATTTTTCACGCTCAAATTTGCGCTCGCCCAAATTTTGAATTAAATTTCGGCAAATTTTACGTTCATGGCAAAATACGAATAAAAATTTCAGATCGATTTTTCTAAAATTGCTCAAATCAAAACTAAAAGAACGCGGCTTTATCAAGCTAACCGACGCGAAATTTATCTATAAAAGCGCGGATATGGGCTACAAAAAAGCAGATACTCGATATGTTTTATTTTAAAAATCAGCCGCAAATGCCGAGTACCGCGAGGTTTTTGCGGACGCGAGACGCCAGCGGTAGCTTATCCCTGGTTTAAATATTTGGTAGGGGGCATAAATTTTGGCGAAAAAGGCAACGAGAAAGAGTGCGCCGAGTTTATCCGCTCTAGGCTCGCTCATGCTCCCCTAAATCAAAAAATTCGCTACCAAAAAAAAGGGGGGCATATAGGCGCTGATAGATAAATACGCGCCGTAAAAGTGCGAATTTGGCAAAAATCTGCCGAATTTTTAAAATTTACGCTAAAATCGCGGCTAGATTTGCGTAGCGTAAAAAAGGCACTAAAATCAAGATTAAATTT
>CAUQCZ010000125.1:0-4326 GCA_963516335.1 uncultured Campylobacter sp.
TATGATAAGCGGCGTAAACGGATTTGGCGCAAACGTAAATTATGATTTTAGTAGCTCTCGCGGGAAAAATTTAAAACCGCGCGAGGAAAAAGAGGCTATAAATTTAACCTCAAATTCGGCGCCGTCTCGATCAAATTTGACCGAACCTATTGATTATTATGCTCTCGATCCCGACGAACTGGACGAAAACGAGCTTGCCGTTTGGGCGCAAAACGTAGAGTTTTCAAAACTAAACGACAAGCAGCAAAGTAGGCTTCTTGCTATAAAAATGGGCTTTAAAAAACCGATATATAAACCTTATGATCCCGTGGTTGCGCGTAAGGCGTATTCGCTAAGCGGCTATACGGAAGATGATAAAATCAGCATTTGGGGCAAGATAAACGGGCTTGATCCAAGCGTGAATAGGAGCGAGGTCGCAGAGCTAAAGAAATTTATAGATAGCACGAAGGTCTTACAAGGCAATTCAAACATGGAAAACGATGTTTTTAGTGTAGACGGGTTTATGAGTGTGTTTAATGTGGATATAGGAAGCTTTGGCGTTGGTAATACGAAAGGTACTGGACTTAAAATGGCGGTCGATATGGCAAAGCTACTAGACTCCGATATGGATTTGGAAAAATTTAAAGATAAATGGCTTGAGGTTGCCGCCGAAAAGATACTAGGAGAGAACGCAAAGGTCAAAATCTCACTCAAAGACGGTAAGCTAAATTTTGACCGGATATCGGGAAAACGGCCTGCGGTCTTTTGGGGACAAGAGATGGTAAAACAGGTGAGCTACGCAGACGAAGCAACTAAAAAAGAGTTTTTAAATTTCTTAAAAGATGCATTTAAAAAAGGCGAGAGCATCGCAGACGTGCTACAAAATATATCTCTAAAAGAGGGCGCGGTAAGCGATCAGCCTCCTAAAGAAACGCCCGAAGAGAATAAATTTAAGCCTATCCAGGCTACTAGTAAAAGCCAAACCTATGTTTATAAGGATATAAAGCGCGAGTTTTTCGAGAATTTCCTAAAAGCCGAACAGGAAAAGGGGACGGATATAATGGAGCTTTTAAGAAAACTAGGTAAAATAGGGCTTGATCTAAAAGCCTAAGGAAATACCGTGACAATACGAATCTACTACGAAGATACCGACGCAGGCGGCATAGTCTATCACGCAAACTATATAAAATACTGCGAAAGGGCGCGTAGCCAGATGTTTTTTGACTCGGAGGTTAAGCCTTTTAGCAAGGACGGGCATTTTGTCGTGAGCGAGATTCGGGCGAAATTTAAAAAGCCCGCCGTCCTGGGCGATCTGCTCGAAGTAAAAACGAGCGTGGCAAGCCTGAAAAAAGCCTCCGCGCTCATAAATCAAAAAATTTATAAAATCGCAAATTTAAGTGGTGAATGCCAGCCCGAACTCGTCTTTGAAGCAGACGTCGAGGTTGCGTTTGTTAGCAACCTAAGGCCTGCTAAGATGAGCGAGGAGATAGTGGATTTTCTCTCCTCTTATTGCTCGTAAAAGCCGTATTCGCCGGCTTTTAAAACCTTCGTATCATAGATGATCTGCGAGTCCTCGACATTCTCGCTAAAAAGCCTCTGCGCGCCGCGGCTTAGGTAGGTCGCGTAGATGTAGTCAAGCCCGGCGCTAGCGGAGTAACCCACCCAGTTGAAGTTCAAATTTTGCCCCAAAATTTCGTTATTTGAGTCCAGCGCGCCGTCGGTTTTTGAGATCGAGTTGGCTATGTAGAGCTTTTCTCTATCTTGCGGTTGCGTGAGCTTAAAGATGCTTGGCGCGTAGTTTATCTGCGTGCTTAAAAGGGCGTTAAATTTGACGTCGTAAAGGCGCATTTGGGAGCTTACCATCGAGGCTTTTACGAGCGGAACGTTTAAAAAAACGGTCGCGCCGCTTAGCCTTGAGTTGCCGGATAGCATCGGCTTTAGGTCGGTCGCGCCGCTTGCGATCTCGTTTTCATAGGCTAGCCCTCCGCTAAGCTCGTCCGCGTAGCGATTTAGCGCCGCTCCTAGCGCGCTGCCGTCAGAAAACGCCGCGACTTGGCCGTTTGAGAAATTTAGCAGCTTATTAACTTGGCCCTTGTAGTCTATACCGCCAAATATCAAATTCTCCTGCGGCGAATCGACGCTAGAGATGTGCAGAGTCGGCACGAAAGCCGTCATGGCGGGGTCTAAAACCTCGTTTAAATATTTTGCGCCAACAGGCGTAAACGGCGCGATGATATAGGAGATGTTTTCGCTTTTAGCGCGAGCTAGGGCTCCGTCGATAGCGCTTGGGGCTTCGTTGCCGATGTTATAAAATTTAACGTCGATAGGAGCGTTTTGTCTGACGATGTAGGCGATAACCGCGTTTGAGACGACGCTGGCGTAGCTTTTTATGCTATCTTTAGGGATGATGACGGCGATTTTAAACTCGGCGTTTGAGTTTGGCGTCAGGCTTTCGTTGCCGCCGTTTACGTAGGAGCCGCTTATAGCATTAACGGCTTGTAAAATTTCTTGATTCGAGCTGTTTTCGTAGCGAGCCAATAAGCTGTGCAAAAGACCCTCTTTAACGAGATCAAGCAAGCAGGCATCGTCACACTTTGCCGGTTCTAAATTTATATAAACTTCGCTTGCGGGCGGTATATCGGAGGCCTTTTCGCTCCTGGCAAACAGCGCCGAACAGATCAGTAAAGCGGTTAAAATTTTTCTCATAGGTACTCTTTTATCTTTTTTAAATCGCTGAAAAACAGCTCTTTTTTGCTTGGATTTTTCGCTACGACGCTTGGCGAATAAGTCGCCAGCAGGGCCGAGTGTTTAAATTTCATTATATTTCCCCTTATTGCCTCAAAGCTTTGCGCGCTTTGTTTTATCATTTTGTAAAAAACCTCTTTGCCAAGCGCTACGATGAGTTTTGGCGCGACTAGGCGGGTTTCCGCGCTAAAATACGGCTCGCAAAGCTCGTATGCGCTTGCCGGAGCTTTGGCGGCGGGTTTGCATTTTAGCAGGCTAGTGACGTAAATTTCGTCCTTTTTTAACTCGGCCAGTTCATTTAAATTTTGTAAAAATTTATCGTCGCCGGCTAAAAACTCTCCGCTCGCGTCCTCGGCGGCGTTTGGCGCGTCAAATACGAAAACAACCTTAGCGCTTTTATCTCCAAGGCCAGTTAGCGCGTGGTTTGCGCTCTTGCAAAGCTCGCATAGATTGCACTCTTTGATGCTCGCGTTTAGCTCGGCAAGGCTGCTAGGTAAGACCGCGGACGAGGGCGAAAAATCGGCGAATTTATACCCAAACGCCCTCAGATAGTAAAGCTCTCTTAAAATTTCGTTTGCGTAACTCATCGCGCGATGATATCCAAAAGGGCGTTAAAAACAGATAAATCAAAGCGCTAGTTTGATTAAATTTTCGCCGTCGAGACGGTAGTTTCGCCACTGCTCAGACCGGTTTTTCGCGCCCATTTTTTCGTAAAATTTGATGCCGGGCTCGTTCCAGTGCAGGCATGCCCACTCGAGGCGTTGGAGGTTTTCGCCCTTGCAAATTTGAGCTAGATGCCTAAAAAACCCTTTTCCTATGCCTTTGTTGCGATGCTCTTTTTGGACGTACAAATCTTCCAAATACATCCCGCCAAGCCCCAAAAACGTGGAAAACGTGTAAAAATATATCGCGTAAGCTATGATTTTGCCCTCTGCTATGCAGACTAAAATCTCGGCGTAGTTTTTCTCAAAAACAGACTCGGCAAAAATTCCCGGCGTAAATTTTACATCATCGCTCATTTTTTCGTATGCGGCCAGCTCTTTAACCAGCTCGCAAACGGCTGGGATGTCGGCCCTGGATGCTTTTCTAATAACGTAAGACAAAATTTTCTCCTAAATTTTAATGAGCGATTATATTTTTATTATTTTAAAACGAAGTTTAAAAATTTATTAAAAGGATTTTAAGCGATTTGTTGATAAAATCACCGACTTATATCAAAATCACCATAAGGAAAAATTTATGAAAAGAACATACCAACCTCATAAAACCCCTAGAAAACGCACTCACGGGTTTCGCGTCCGCATGAAAACCAAAAACGGCCGCAAAGTGCTAAACGCAAGACGCGCAAAAGGTAGAGCAAGATTGGCCGTTTAAGCAAATTTAGCTCTATAAGCAGCCAAAAGGAGTTTTCAAGCGTCTACAAAGAGGCCGTCAAATGGCACTGCGAGGAGGCGATAGTCTTTTTTAAGCCTTGCAATGAAAACAAATTAGCCGTCGTAGCTAGCAAAAAGGTGGGCAAAGCCGTCGTTCGCAACCGATGTAAAAGACTTTTGCGAGCGGTCGTAGTCGAGATTTCAAATGAGCTTGCGGACGGCATTTATG
>CAUQCZ010000126.1:0-4319 GCA_963516335.1 uncultured Campylobacter sp.
TATAAGTATCGCAACAAAGGAGGTCGCAAGGTAAAATAGCAGCACCTTCGCTCCTACCCTACCCAGATCAGACGGCGCGATCGAGCTACAGCCCACGATGAGCGAGGCCATAACGATAGGCACGATGATCATCTTAAGAAGTCTTATAAACACGTCGCCAAAAGGCTTTAGGATAACTATCGCGTCCTTTGCGTCTTGAAAAATAATGCCGCAAACGGCGCCCAAAATAAGTCCAGCTAAAATTTTTAGAAGCAAATTCGCCTCGAAATATTTCTGAACTATTCCGCGTCTAGCGTTTGGTTGCACGAAATCTCTTTTAAATTTAATCCGTGAATTATAAGTAAATTTTTCTTAAACTACAAACACTTCTGTTTTTTGAATTACGGATTAAATTTAAAGCGAGAAAAAATTAAAAGGCGCAAATTTTAGTTTTTAGCCGCCAGCTCGTCTAGCAAATTTTGCAAATTTACGCCCGCCAAACTATCAAACATCGCTTGCTGCGCGGAGCCAAATTTAGGCGTCAAAAGCGCCTCGATCCTGCCTCCTAGCGGACAAGGCGGCGGCGAGTTTTTGTGGATTTTAAAGATGTCGTTTTCGCCCTCGTTTACCGCCGAAAATATATCAAAAAGCGTGATCTGTTCAGGCTTCTTAGCTAGGCTCGCCCCGCCCGTGCCTGCGCTTACGTTTATCAAATTTGCCGATTTTAAAAGCCTGATTATATTTCGCACGATGACGGGGTTCGTGCCGATCGTGCCGGCCAAAAACTCACTCGTGTTTTTCTCGTCCTTAAAAAACTCGCAGCTAAGCAATATATGTATAGCGATGGAAAATTTTTGTCCTATTTGCATAACCGGCCTTGATTTAAATTTAAAAACCGCACGTTAGCTTCGTGCGGCGTTATTTTAGCTAAATTACGCAAAAATTTAAGCTCACGCTCTCTCGCCGACGGCGGTAAAGCGCTTTTGCACGAAGGCGCTGTTTTTTAGCTCGTCTATGACCGCAAGCGCTAGGTCTGCGTAGCTGATATAGCTCTCGTTTTTGGAGTTTAGGATTAGATTATCGCCGCCCAGGATGTATTTGCCCGTGCGAGCGCCATCTGCGTCGTAGTCTCCCGCAGGCGAGACGTAGGTCCAAAGCACGTCAGATTTGGTTTTTAGCTCAAAAAACGACTCCGCCGTAGCCTTTGCGACGCCCATATACCCAGGCGGGAAGCCCGGCGTATCCATAGCCATAGTGCCTTTGTCGTCCACGTATAGCGTGCCTGCGCCGCCAACGACGAGCAGCCTCGTTTTAGTACCGCTAAGCGCGTCTGCGAGGTGTTTTGCTACCTTTTT
This sequence comes from uncultured Campylobacter sp., assembly GCA_963516335.1. Classification (GTDB taxonomy): domain Bacteria; phylum Campylobacterota; class Campylobacteria; order Campylobacterales; family Campylobacteraceae; genus Campylobacter_A. Next base: position 1,335 of record CAUQCZ010000126.1, read on the forward strand.
ATGAAGCGGGAACGTCCCCGGCGTCCATGCCGCAAATGCGCTGATAACGGCGTCAAAGCCAGCTAGATCGGCCCTTGTTAGCTCAAAAATATCTTTGTGGACGACCTTTACATCGCTATTTTTGTACTCTTTGTTTCGCACGATCGCCGTAACGTCGTAGCCTTGTTTTAGGGCCTCTTTTACTAAATTTACGCCTGTTTTGCCGTTTGCTCCGATGATTGCTACTTTCATTGTTTTTCCTTTAAATTTGATTTGTTTTTATTGCCGCGTAAATTTACAGCCAGCTTGGCTTTACGTCCTCGTTTATCACGCCATCATCCATCGTGTATTGCTCCAGGCTGCCGCGTTTGGTCTGGATACAGATAAACTTTATCCCCTGCGCGCCCGCCTTGAAGCATCTTTTGCCGTCCGGATCGATGCGGATCGCGTCGCCCTCACCCACCGCCGTCTCCTCGCCGTCGATGAATAGCGTACCGCCGCCTTTTAGCACCAAGTAAAGCTCCTCGTTTTGCTTGTGCGAATGCACGAATGGCACGCTCGCGTTTGCTGGAAGCTCATTGATAGAAAGCTCGCAGCCGCTTAAATTTAGAGCGTCTTTTAGCTCGACTCTCGGCTCATTTTTCGTTGAAACGATCTTGTAGTTTGACATCTGTGTCTCCTTAGAAATTTTTGTTGTAATGCTATAGCTTACAACCGATGAGCGAAGTATAATCAAATTTTGTTGTAATGTCAAGAGTTACAGCAGAAATTCCGCAAAATTTGACTCAAATTTTAAAATCAGCTAAAATCCGCGCGATTTTAACCAAAGGAATTTTATGCAAAATAGCGCATTTAGAAGGTTTGCGATCAGCCTTGACGACGCGCCGAGGCTGATAGAGGAGTTTAGCAAGTTAAAAGACATGGGCAAGCGCGTAAATGTCGAGTTAGAGGGATATTTTGCTAAAATTTAAGCGCTTTTTTGGGGTATAATGTACCTAAAATTTGCCGAAAAACGAGGTCAATATGCACGAAAATCACGCCCATTGCGCGCATTCGCACACGTCAAATAAAACCGTTTTGAGAAATTCTTTCCTTATGATATCCGCTTTTATGCTGATCGAGGTCGCGGGCGGCTTGGCGACAAACTCGCTCGCCCTGCTCTCCGACGCCGGGCATATGCTATCAGACGCCGCAGCGCTCGGGCTTTCGCTGTTTGCGTTTAAATTCGGCGAACGCAAAGGCAATCTGCAAAAGACTTTCGGCTACAGGCGGATCGAAATTTTAACCGCGACGATAAACGCTCTCGCTCTCGTCGCGATCGCCGTTTTGATCGTCATCGAGGCGGCGCGACGCTTCCAAAACCCGCCCGAAGTAGCCACCGCGGGTATGCTTGCTATCAGCACGCTGGGTCTTGCCGTAAACATCGTCGTGGCGCTTTACATGCTGCGCGGCGGCGACGTGAGAGAAAACGTCAATATGCGCGGCGCCTACCTGCACGTACTTGGCGACGCTGCGGGCTCGGTGGGCGCGATCGCGGCGGCACTGCTGATGATGTGCTTTGGCTGGGGCTGGGCGGATGCGGCGGCTAGCATGCTCGTGGCCGCGCTCATCGTAAAAAGCGGCTGGGGCGTGCTAAAAGACAGCCTAAACATCCTGATGGAGGGCTCGCCAAAGGGCGTGTGCCTGGACGGGCTCGTCGCGCAGATCAGGGGCGTGGACGGCGTGCTTTCGGTGCACGACCTGCACGTCTGGAGCATAACAAGCGGCGCAAACGCGCTCACGGCACACATCGTAGTTAGCGGCGAGCTGAGCGTGCGCGAGGCGGAGCGGATCATGGCTGAAATATCGCATGAAATGGAGCATCTAGGCATCACGCACACGACGCTGCAGCTTGAAAGCAACGACAACGAATGCGCTGACGAGCTCATCTGCGAAGTAAGATCAAATGGCGCAAGCGGGCATTTGGGGCATAGTCATTAAAATTTGGGCAAATTTGGAGCGAAATTTTGCGATCTAGCATATCAAATCAAATCCGTAGCCCGAAACGAATAAATTTTTGCTAAAATTTAAATTGACTCATTTTTATAAAAGGGGCGAATTTAGATGAAAAAATATATACTAGTCGTGATTTTCGCCCTGCATTGCGCCCTTGGAGACGGTAATTATATAGGTTTTCTTATCGCGTTAAATTTCGCGGTAGCCTTGGTTTGCGCCGCTTTTTCTTTTATGAAAAAAGATTATATATTTTTGCTACTGCTAGCGCTAAATTTGGCTTTGTATTTCAACGCTATCGACACTCCTTTTGAAAAGCCTGAGCTTTGGACGTATCATATACCCGCGCTCGCAAACGCGACATACGGCCTAAGCACTCTAGTTTACGCCTCGGGGTTCGTAGCTTTTGCTCCACTGGCGGCGTATGTTTATTTTTTGTATTCACTTTGCGTCGTTATTTGCGCCGTGCGCGAAAGACTTCAAAATTTACGCTAAATTTTACGGGCAAAATCCGCGTCAAATTTACTCCAAATCCCCCGCCGCAAGCCGCCACCTGTTTAACGAAAGCTAAATTTACTCTACTTTAACGAAAATTTTTATACAATCGCCCAAAATTTAACTAGGGATTTCATGAAAAACATCAGAAATTTTAGCATCATCGCTCATATCGACCACGGCAAAAGTACGCTCGCAGACCGCCTGATCCAGGAGTGCGGAGCCGTTAGCGACCGCGAGATGAGCTCGCAAATCATGGACACGATGGATATCGAAAAAGAGCGCGGCATCACGATCAAGGCTCAGTCCGTGCGCCTAAACTACGCGCTTGGCGGGCAAAATTTCGTCCTAAATTTGATCGACACTCCGGGCCACGTGGATTTTAGCTACGAAGTAAGCCGCTCGCTAGCTAGCTGCGAGGGCGCGCTGCTTGTCGTGGACGCTTCTCAGGGCGTAGAGGCTCAAACCATCGCAAACGTCTATATCGCGCTACAGCACAACCTTGAGATCATCCCCGTG
>CAUQCZ010000127.1:0-4293 GCA_963516335.1 uncultured Campylobacter sp.
AAAGCTAACCCAGCGCCCGCCCCAGATGAAGCCGTGTTTTTCAAAAACGCGCACGATCTCCTCAGGGATTTGATTGCGGTAGCTACCGTCCTTGCTCCAGCGCCAGTAGTCGCTCTTGTCGGTATTTATGTCGATCGCGATGCCGTAGGAGTGCGCGCTCTTGCGCTTGGTGCCATCGATCACACGCCAGTTAAACGTGCCTGACGGATTGTCAAGAAACTTTAGCAGCCCCGGCTTTTGCGCCGCTAGCGCGTCAAGCTCGTTTGAGACGGCTTGTAGAGCCGCTGCCGCGCCGTTTTTGGAGTTAAATTTAAGCGTTTTACCGCCGTGATTTTTTAGCCAAACGACGTCGGTTAAATTTGCCTTCACTTCCGCCTCGCTCGCGCCGTAAATTTTATCCAAAAGCTCGTAGTTTCGGTATCTGCCCGCGTCATTGCTAGGTAGCGATAGAGGCTTAAATAGCGGATAAGGCTGCGCAAAAGTATCCTCGACGTCGGCTAGATTTAGCAGACGGGCGGTATCTTTTGTCTCGCCGTCGTCAAATTTAATTTTACTGCCGTCCGCGAAAATCACCTCGTTGCCGACGATTTTCACGCCGTAGGCTTTTTCGATTGCCGATTTTTTCGCGCGCGACGCCTCTTCGCCGCCAGCCACTTCAAAGGTATTCATCGAATTTATCCGCGAGACTAGCAAGCGTTTTGGATCGATATCTGCTACGTCCGAGCCGATTTTTAGCGTCGTGATCGCTATGCCGCCGATCATAGCTCTGCCGTTATCTTTCGTGCGGAAGCCCCAAACGTAGTGTACGGCGAGCGGTTCGTCGCCGCGCATACCCGCATAAAGCATGATGTGCCCGTTCATGTGAAATAGCGTTCTATACGGCACGGCCTGCGTTTTGATGATGCGTAGTTTTTCTTCCGCGCTTAAATTTGCCAGGCTCACGACCTTGCCGATTTGACCTTGCGCCTTTGAGTTTCGCGGTAGCCACACGCCAAAGCTACCCAGGAAATCTTGCAAAAACAGCGAGCAGTCGCGCTTGCCGCCAAACCCGCCCCAGCCGTAGCTTTGCCCCAGTAGCGATGACGCCAGCGCTCTTACGTTTTCGTCGCTAAATTTAAGCGGAAAGCGGCTTGCGCTTTGTTTTGAGATCTCGTAGTTTTTTAGCCCGCTTTGGGTTTGGATTTTGCCGTAAAATTTAAACTGATCCTCGCTTTGAAACGGTAAAATCGCGCCTATGCGTCCGTAAAATAAAAAGTTGCCGTTTTTGTCGTAGACGGGCTCTTCGTCTTTGATAACGCTTAAAAATTTAGAGTTTTTTAGCTCCCGCACGGCGTCTGCGCTTAAAATTTTGATTTCGGTCGATTTTATCCAGCCCCAGGCCGCATCGCTACCCACAAACGCCCACGCGCCGTCGGCCGAAAAGTGCGAAACGTAAAGCGGATAACCGATCGAAACGAAAGAGAGCTGGGCGTAGTCAAACGGCAGCCCTTCGCCTGCGCGCACGGGATTATAGAGCACGGCCTCGTCGGTAGGTAGGTTTCGCAAGCTCGCGTTTGCCGTCGTTACCGCAGGCAAAGAAACCTTGCCGAAGCTCTCTACGCTCGCGTTTTTGCGCACTTTTTCAAACCACTCGTTTGGGACTTTGCGCATATTTGAGAAAAAGTACTGCCTTTTTGACGTATTTTTATAGTAATCTAGCGCCCAAAAAGCCTCTTTAGCACTCGTTGCGGGCGCTTTTAAATCAAGCGCGTTAAAGCGTTTTTGCAGCAGAGTTTCGCCGCTACTTTGCGCTTCAAAAGGCAGTATCGGCAGCGCATTTGCATTTTGATCGACGTCGAATTTTAGATAACTGATGTGGCCTAAATTTTCGTCCGCACTCTCCTCGGGCATGTCGTATGCGGGCGCGGCGTTAGCGCCTTGATCGGGTAAATTTACCGCGCTTGGCGCGTCTTTTGGCGATGCGCAACCGCCCAGCATCGCTAACGCCGTCGCTACGGAAAATATAAATTTGTAAAATTTCAATCTAGCTCCTTAAAAATAAGCTATAATTTTACAAAAAAATAGGGAAATTTGTGTTAAACCAGCTGCTAGATATCTTAAAAAAATCAAACGTTTTTCTAACTGGGCGCGGCGGCGTTGGCAAGAGCCACCTCACGCAAGCGGTCATCAAGCACTATAAAAGCGAACTAAAAAACGTCGCGGTGCTGGGTAGCACCGGCATCGCGGCGGTAAACGTCGGCGGAGTGAGCGTGCATAGTTTTTTTAAATTCGGCATCTGCTCAAACCTCGAGGAGCTGCGCGGCTACGACCGCAAACAACGCGGAAAGCTCGGCGAACTAAAAAAGATGCTCGACGTCTGCGATCTCATCGTGATAGACGAGATCTCGATGATCAGCGCAGGGCTTATGGATATGATTTATTACCGCTTGATGAGCTCGCGATTCGTCGGGCGCGTGATGCTCGTGGGCGACTTTTATCAGCTGCCGCCCGTGCGAAAAAACGGCGATGACGGTAGCTCGCTGTTTAAATTTCTTTATGCTTTTAACTCTAGCTCGTGGCATGAATTTGAGTTTAAAAATATCGAGCTAGTCATCTCAAAACGCACGAAGGATAAGAAATTTTACGATATCTTATCCATGCTTCGCGTCGGGCGGCTGAGCCCAGAGGTGTTTGCCTATATCGAAAATTTACGCGTGCCAAGCGTGCAGGTAAATGACGATACGAGCGTGCTTTTTGGGCGTAACTACGAAGCGGACGAGCTAAATAACAAGATGCTCTCTAAGCTATCCGCGCCGCTTGAAAGAGCCGAGGCGCTAGTGGAAATTTACGATGAAAATTTAAATGAAAACGCGTTGGATCACTGGATCGCAAATCTCTACGCGCCTGAAATTTTAAACATAAAAATCGGCGCGAAAGTTATATTTACCGTAAATAAATGGGGCGAGTACTATAACGGCGAGCGCGGGCAGATAATGCAAATTTTAAAAGAAGGCGGTGAGATAAAAAGCGTCATCGTGCAAAAAGAGGGCGGCGAGATCGTCGAGGTGGAGCGCTCAAGATTTGACATGAGCGAGTTTGTGATGGAGGGCGAGCATCTAAAAGAGCGCGCGAGGGCGTCTTTGACTCAGTTTCCGCTAAAGCTGGCCTACGCGATCACGATCCATAAATCCCAAGGCATGAGCATTGAAAATTTAGTGTGCGACCTAAATCATATCTTTGCCAACGGACAGCTATACGTCGCGTTATCTCGGGCGATCGATCCCAAAAAGCTAAGGATATTTTACGGCAAAGCTCGGCCGTTTAGAGAGTATTTGCAAAGCGTCGTTAAAATAGACGAAGAGGTCGAGAAATTCTATCTTGAAAACAAATTTGAAAACATTAAGGAAGACGTATGAAAAAGATTTTTGCGCTGGTTTTTGCCGCTGTTATGGCTTTTGCCGAGACGTTAAATGTCGATAACTTTGAAACCGATCTATACTCCAGAGATGCCAAAAACTCGATCAAAAAAGTAAGCGTGAGCCTGCGTCTAGAGGGGCGCGACGTCGCGGACAACGAAGCATACGTGCTTGACGCGCTAAACGTCGTTATAGGCAGCTTTTACGTCGAGGATCTGCTAACCTCGCTCGGTAAGGAAAAATTTAAAGAAACTCTTGTTAAATACACCGCCAAAAAGCACTCCATAGATATCGACGAGGTGCTAATCATCTCGCTAAAAACCGTGCGCGAACCAAATATCGAAGAGCTACTTGAAGCGCTAAAAAACGTCAAAACCACGGGCTCTAAAAGATCGCAAAAAGAGCAAGTCGAGGATATACTTAGAGGAAATAAAAATCAGCTAAAACCGATGGATTTAAATCAGATAGATGATTTTGGTAAAGACTTCGGAGAGCAGTAAATTTAATAACGGCTTGTCTTTTTCCGCCATACTTCGTTACCGGCTCAGTCGGCTTGGGTCACGGACGACCAGTCCGCTCTCTCGCCTGACGAAAAAACAGTTCGCCTTATCATTTTACGTTCAAATTTAAAGTCAAATTTGTAAAATTTAAGCTTTTTCTTTTTTCTTTCGGGAGAGGAAGGGGCTTTACATCGCCTACGGCTCGTAACTGCAAGCAGGACTACTTACGCTCTGTTTATAGCTACGAGCAAAGTGGAGTAGAGCGTCGCCTTCCTTTGCGTCGTGCTACGCACTCGCAACTGCCGAAGGCAGACCCTCTCACATCGTAGGGAGAAGGGAGCTCTTTTGCTTCGGCTTTACCTTGCCTTGTGCTCGCACTCTCTTTGAGAGCTGCTAGC
>CAUQCZ010000128.1:0-4286 GCA_963516335.1 uncultured Campylobacter sp.
TTAGTAATAAAAAATATCCGCATCGCCTACGCTTCCGCCGCAGCCGCCGCAGATTTCGATATTTCTTTTTGTTTACTTTATATTTATATTTTGCCTCTTGGCTACGTTGCGGACGCAAATTTAAGCCGCCAAGACTTGTTTTAGCTAAATTTGCGCACTCATGCCTAAAATCAGGCAAGGCGGGCGCGATACTGGGCGCGCTAGGGCTTGCGCTACCTCTACGTAAGCGTAAAATTCGCGCAGAAAAATAGCGCGTAAGCTAAATTTGCGAAAGAGCTTGGGCGAGATTGGCGCGCGCTTTTAGTCGGCGCTTTAAAATAGCGGCTTTGCGGGTCTAAGTTTTTAAAATTTATCGACGCGATTAGCTAAATTTGCAGATAAAATTTAATCTCGTGCTCCGTCTTTCCGCCTGTTTTCTTGACCGCCCACGCCCGTGTATATCCGCGCAAGACTCTTAAATTTTAACCATCGCTAGATCGGTAAAATTTTAAAATTTAGCGACAAGGTGTAAAAAATTAAGGCGTAGAATTTAAAGCGCGAGCCGCCAAAATTTAGCTACTTTATAAACCCGACCTGCGGTAAGATTTCAGCTAGTGCCGCGTCCTTTTTCTCGTTAAATTTGACCTTGTTCTGCTCGAAAAGATTATTTCCATGCGCGTCTATGGAGACGATGAGCGGGCCAAACTCCTTCACGCGGCACTTCCACAGCGTCTCGGGCATCCCAAGCTCCGTCCAGTCCGCACTCTCGATCTCCTCGACCTGCGTCGCGGCCACCACTGCGCAGCCCGCAGGAAATACGCAGTGTATCGCGCCAAACTCCTTGCAGCCGCTCATCGTGCCCTCGCCCATGCCGCCTTTGCCCACTATTAGGCGCACGCCCGTTTTAGCGATAAACTCGCGCTCGAATTTCTCCATCCTCATACTCGTAGTAGGCCCGACCGAGACCATCTCAAAGCCCTCAACGCCCGTTTTTCTGATGATCGGCCCCGCATGCAGGATCGCGCCGCCTGCTATATCTAGCGGCAGCTCGCGGCCCTCCTCTACGACGCGTCTGTGCGGCACGTCGCGGCAGGTGACGATGTGTCCGGTTAGATAGATCACGTCGCCGATCTTGATATCTGCTAGATCCTCGGCCTTGATCGGCGTGGTTAAAATTTTCTTACTCATAGCGCGAACTCCTTGTGCGATTTTACGTCGAAATTTAGCTGCTCGTCCCAGACGATATGGCCTTTGCGGTGCGACCAGCAGCCCACGTTTACTGCAACGGCGATGACGCTTGGGTGGCGGGCGCAGTTTTCGATATGCACGCCCATCACCGAGCTTGCACCGCTCATGCCCTGCGGGCCCAGGCCGATTTTATTTATGCCATCTTCGAGCAACTTTTCAGTTAATGCGGCACGTTCGTTTGGATTATGCGAGCCAAGCGGTCTCATCAGCGCTTTTTTGGATAGCAAGGATGCCACGTCGATCGAGGTGCCAACGCCTACGCCCACTAGCAGCGGCGGACAGGCGTTTATGCCGTAGCTGGTCATTATGTCCATGACGAATTTCACGACCCCCTCGTAGCCCATGCCGGGCATAAGCACGGTCGCCTTACCGGGTAGGCTACAGCCGCCGCCCGCCATGTAGGTGTGGATCTCGCATTCGCTGCTACCCGGCACGATCTCCCAAAATACGCTCGGCGTGCCCTTACCGACGTTTTTGCCGGTGTTGTACTCGTCAAAGGTCTCGACGCTGTTGTGGCGCAGCGGAGCCTCGCGCGTCGCTCGCAGTACGGCCTCTCGCAGCAGCTCTTCAAGCTCGCCGATGAGCGGGAAGTTCGCGCCGCAGCGTACGAAAAACTGGATCACGCCCGTATCCTGACAGGACGGACGGTCTAGTTGCTTAGCCAGGCGCTGGTTTTCAAACATCGTTTTGTAGATATCCTTCGCTAGCGGCTGCGTCTCGCGCTCGGCGAGCTCGCTCAGTTTCGCCGTCACGTCATCAGGCAGCACCTTGCCCGTGTAGCCGGCGAATTTCGCCATGACCTCGGTCATCTTTTGCACGGCTTTTTGTTTATCCATCGCTTCTCCTTTGCTAAATTTTACTTTCAAATTTTTCACTGATACCCGCCAGGACGCAGCTCGCAGCGTAGCAAAGCAGATCGGCAAAATCAAACGTTCCGCCGATCATTACTTTTAAAATTTTATTTTCTATGCCTAAAATTTGCACGGCGCCCAGATACTGCGCGAGCTCCAAGGCCGCCGCAAACGCGAAAATTTTAAGCGGCAAATTTAAAGGCGGCACGCCAAATGCGGCTCGCGTCAAAGCGTAAAGCAAGATGACGGCTAAAACGTCGCCCGCATAGTGCCGCACGAAGCCGCCCTTTACGCAGATCGCGATGTAAATTTCGACCGCCAAAATCAAAACTGCCGCGGCTAAAAACGCTAGCCTCGTTCTCGTGCTTTGCCTTGTTTGCGCCTTTTTAGCGAGCTTTTTAGCGTACTTCGGTCCAGCCTTTTGTTCGTTTAAATTTTCCCCTCGCAACGCTTTCCTTTTAAATTTAGCCGTTAAATTTGACTAGCGCGGACGTAAATTTAGAGATGATTTATCAGGCTCGCGTTATACGCGGCGCCGAAGCCGTTGTCGATATTTACGACGCTAACGCCGTTTGCGCAGCTGTTTAGCATCGCTAGCAGCGCCGCCAGTCCGCCGAAACTCGCGCCGTATCCCACGCTGGTGGGTACCGCGATCACCGGCACGCTAACAAGGCCCGCCAGTACGCTAGCTAGCGCGCCCTCCATGCCTGCCACCGCGATCACGACCTTTGCGCCGCGTATCTGCTCTAAATTTGCGATCAGTCTATGCAGCCCGGCCACGCCCGCGTCGCTAAATTTGCGCACGTCGTTGCCTAAAAATCGCGCCGTTTCGTACGCCTCCTCCACGACCGCGCCGTCGGCGGTGCCGGCAGATACTATCGCGATGTAGCTTTGCGTGAGCGCGGGCTCTTTAAATTTGACGCTGATGACGCGACCGCGAGCGTTAAACTCCGCCTGCGGCAGCGTCTCGCGCACTAGTCCAAAAACCCGCTCGTTCGTGCGCGTGATCAGGATATTTTGCCGCCTCGCGCCGATCGCCTCCGCGATACGTAAAATTTCATCATCCGTCTTGCCCTCGCCGTAGATCACCTCGCCCACGCCGTTTCGCAGGGCGCGCTGAACGTCGATTTTAGCGCAGCCCGCGTCGCTAAAAGGAAAATCCCGTAAAAACTCTATCGCTTCGCACTCGCTTTTCTCGCCCGATTTTACGGCACGGATGAAATTTAAAGCCTCATCTTTCGTCATTTAAAATCTCCCCGCGAAGCCCCTTTAAATCAAGCAAAATTTCATACTCGCCAAGCTCGGCGATCTCGCGTACGACGGCGCTAAAATCTCCCGCGCAAAAGCGCCTAGTCTCGCTCGCACCCATTTGCAGCTTAAAGGCTTTGCCGTCAAATCGCGCGCGAACGTTTAAAAATCCGTGCGAGATTAGCAGATTTTCGGCTCGCTCCACGAGCGAAATTTCCTCCGCAGAAAACTCCCTATCGTGCGGCAAACGCGTCAGAAGGCACGCGTAGCTGGGCTTGTCCGCGGTCGGCAGTCCAAGCTCGCGGCTAAGCTCTCTAATCTCTGATTTTTTGAGGCCTTTAAGCGGTGAAAGTACGCCAAGCTCGTCTTTTGCTTTAAGCCCCGGGCGGTATTCGCCAAGGTCGTCTAGGTTCGTGCCGTCGGCGACGTTTGTAAAGCCTAGATGCTTTGCCAGCTCGATTAGCCGCGTAAAAACCGCCTTTTTGCAGACGTAGCATCGATCTTGCGGATTATTTTTTACCGCTTCGGGCGCTTCTAGCTCTAAAATTTCGTGCCTGATGCCGTAAGTACGGGTAAATTCCACCGCCTCTTTTATCTCGCGCCCCGACATATAGGGCGATTTTAGCGTGATCGCCACCGCGCGCCGGCCTAGCGTATCGGCGGCAACGCGCAGCAGTAGCGAGCTATCTACGCCGCCGCTAAAGGCTACGGCTAAATTTTCCAGCTTTTTTATATCATTTTTTAGAATTTCTAGTTTCGTCATATTTTTTTAAAGTCTCGTTTCTAACCTCGCGGATCGTCGTTTGAAATCTCTGCGCGGCTTTTTTGCAGTCTTCGAATTCGGGCTTGATTTTTAAAATTTCTGGGTAATTTCGGGCTAAATTTTCATCCGTCGAATTTTGCTCGGCGTTAAAACCGCAAACTCGGCCGCGCGAAATTTTAAGCCTTATTTTGCCGTAT
>CAUQCZ010000129.1:0-4281 GCA_963516335.1 uncultured Campylobacter sp.
CTTTGCGGATTTTGGGCTTTTTGGGGTATGAGTTTGAAAGCTACGAAGAGGCGCGCGAGTGGCTAGAGGCCGTAGATAGCGAGCAAATCTGCGAGGCGTACGGACGCGAGCTAGAGATGAATGAAATTTACGCCAAATTTCACGGCAAGATAGTGGAGTTTTGTAAGGCGCACTTTAACGGCAAGAAGCTGGACGAAGCGGGAGAGAAAATATTAAAAAATCTCGCATAATTAAACATTTTTTATATAAATATTTTAGTTGTATTTATTAAATTTAGATATTATTACGCAATTTTTAACAAGGAGTCAAAAATGGTATATGAAAATATAATCCACACCGTCGGCAAAACGCCCGTAGTTAAAATAAATAGCGTGCATGAAGAGGGCATGGCTGAAATTTACGCAAAGCTCGAGTTTTTTAATCCGGGCGGATCGGTAAAAGATAGAATCGCCGCAAGTATGATCCTTGGAATGCAAAAAGAGGGCACGCTAAAAAAAGGCGACGTCATCGTAGAGCCTACCAGCGGCAACACCGGTATCGGCGTAGCTATGGCGGGCGCGGCTTTAGGCTTTAAAGTCGTGCTAGTAATGCCTGAAACCATGAGTATCGAAAGACGCAAGCTACAAGCGGCGTTCGGTGCCCAGTTTGTGCTAACCGAGGGCACAAAGGGCATGAAAGGCGCGATCGAAAAGGCAAACGAACTCGTACGCGAAAAAGGCTACGTCATGCTAAGTCAGTTTGAGAATAAATTTAACCCGCAGGCTCACGAGCTAACGACGGCAAAAGAGATAATAGACGACTTTAAGGAGCTTGACGCGTTTGTTTCCGGCGTAGGTACCGGCGGCACGCTAAGCGGCGTAGCTAAGGCGCTAAAGGCAAACGGATATAACACCAAAATCATAGCCGTCGAGCCAAACGACTCTGCCGTGATCTCGGGCGAAAAGCCTGGACCGCACAAGATCCAAGGCATAGGCGCTGGCTTTATCCCGGCTACTCTTGATACCTCTTATATCGACGAGATAGAGCGCGTGGAAAACGACGAGGCTTTTGACGCCGCTAGGAAGCTGGCAAAAGAGGAGGGCGTGCTGTTAGGCATTTCAGGCGGTGCGGCTTTGGCTGCGGCGATAAAGGTTGCAAAGAGACTAGGCAAGGGCAAAAAGGTGCTTTTCGTGGCTCCCGATAACGGTGAGAGATACCTTAGCACCGCGCTTTACGAGGCGTGAGTTGGGCTTTATCGCTGAGCTAAACGAGCTAGTCGCGACCGTACGCGAGAAAGACCCCTCGGTGGCCTCGTGCTGCTACGGGGCCATCCTCATAAACACTCCGGGCATCCACGCCGTCGTTTTTCATAGAGTAGCGCACTTTTTGTATGTTAAAAATTTACGTTTTTTAGCGCGTTTCGTCTCGCAAATTTCGCGATTTTTAACGGGCATAGAGATACATCCTGGCGCTAAGATCGGCAGGCGGCTGTTTATCGATCACGGCATGGGCGTGGTTATCGGCGAGACTGCGGAGGTGGGCGATGACGTGCTGATATATCATCAAGTGACGTTAGGCGGCACGGGTAAGGAACGCTGCAAGCGCCATCCGACCGTAAAAAACGGCGTCACGATAGCAGCCGGCGCAAAAGTGCTGGGAAATATCTTAATCGGCGAAAATGCCAAAATCGGCGCAAACTCCGTCGTACTAAAAAACGTGCCGGATAACGCTACGGTCGTAGGCATCCCCGCTAGGATAGTACGCATAAACGGCGAGCGAGTCGGCGAATAGATAAATTTGCCCTAGTCGGTAATTTTTATAATCTCGCTCATTTTTAGCTTGATCTTAAAATTTAAAAATTAAATTTCGCTTTTTATCCTAAATTTATAGCATTTCATGACCTTTTATTTTGTACCCCTTTTATGTGCGTTTTGCCGTATTTTTGGTGCGGCTACTAGCCGTTTTATTTGTAAGAAAAATCGTTTTTGCGCCTTAAAACCGTTTTTAGGCTTGCGGTATGCTAAGATAAGCTCATCGCGCCGGTAGGCTTGGCTAAATTTTAAGGCAGCGCCGATCGCCGTTTGGTTTGATAAGCGTAAATTTTTATAAATTTAGCGAGTTTGTTTTTGATTTTAGCAGACGGCAAGGGCGTTTAGAAGCGGAGCGTTTTTGAGCGATAAAATTTGCGAGAATGATTATAGCCGGTAGTTTTTGCTATATAAATTCGGATTTTATTTGCTTTAGGCATCCTGCCAAGCAAAAATTTCTCGTGCTATTAAAATTTGGGCAAAAAGGCTTGCTAAATTTAATCAAATTTTACCGCCTGATTTTAAAAATTAGGCATCGCATCAAGTCTTGCAAGTATGCGGCTTTATTTTGGCGGAGATTTTATTGCTAGAGCGGCAAACTTCGCTTTACTTGTAGCTTGCGGGTTTTATCTAGTCGTTTTAAAAAATGCTAATTTCCCGAGTTTTTGCCGACGTAAATTTTGCCTTACGGATATTTTTGTCGCGATTAAATTTAAAGCCGTTTTGTCGGTTATCGTCAAATTTAATGGACTTTAGCATAAAAACGTATCAAAACCGAGTTTTTAAGCCGAGGCTTTATGCGCAAAATTTCGCGTTTTTTGCGGTTTTATGGATTGTCGTCTATGAGATGCGGCAAGCTTGGGGTTTGGGGTTTTAGTCGCTTTATCGTTTTAGCCGATTTACTAAATTCTATTAGATCTTCGACCGTTTTTACCTCGCTAGGAAGCTTTTGCAGTGAATATTTAAAAATTTCAGCCGCCGCGATAGCGTCATTAAGGGCTCTGTGATGGGCGTTATTTATGCCTAAAATTTCTTTTAGCGTGCCTAGGCCGTACTTTGGCGAGGCGATAGTGCGGCGGGCTAGGTCGATCGTGCAGAGTCTGCGGTTTAGCAGCTCTCCGTATCCTAGCGCCTCTAGCGTCGCGCTGATAAAGCCGTAGTCAAAGCGAGCGTTGTGCGCCACAAAAACGCTCTGACCTAGAAAAACCTTAAACTGTTCCATGACAAAGGCAAGGCTTGGCGCGTTTTTTAGGTGTTCTGCGGTGATGCCCGTTAGCTCGCTGATATTTTCCGGGACGTAGGGCGCGTACACGAAGGTTTCAAATTTGCCGGTTATTTCGCCGTTTTGCAGCTTTAGCGCGCCGATTTCGATGATCTGGCCGCTATTTATGCCGCCGCTAGTTTCTATATCTACGACGCAAAAAATTTGATCTTTTATCTCTTTGCGACGCGTTTTTAGCTCGATTTGGTTTTTTGCGGTGCGGGTTATGTCAAGCCCCAGCGCGCGCCACATCTGCACGTCGCGAACATCAAAAAGCTCGGCGTATTCATCTATTTGCTTGGTTGCGGCGACGAAGTCCGCGTAGGGCACGTTTCGCTTAGCGATGACGGCTAGTAAATTTTCAAAATCTTGGTTCAAAACTCGAGCTTTAGCGAGCGGATAGAGTGCTCGTATGAATTTGACGAAAATATATAACTGCCCGCCACAACGATATCCACGCCCGCTTCATCGAGCTGCGCGACGTTTAGTCCCGTCACGCCTCCGTCTACTTCGATCATGCATTTTGCGTTTTTGCGCTCGATCATTTCGCGCAAATTGCGGGCTTTTTCGAGCACCGAAGGGATAAACTTTTGACCGCCGAACCCCGGATTTACGCTCATTAGTAGCACCATATCGACCTCGTTTACGATGTGCTCGATCGCCCAGATCGGCGTGTGCGGGTTTAGTACGATGGCAGGCCCCACGCCGTGGCTACGGATGTGATCTATTAGACGTAGCGGATGCTTTTCCTCCTCGATGTGAAAGCTTAAAAATTTAGGCTTCAGAGGAAAAAAAAGATCGGCGAAAAAGGTATTATTTTGAACCATCAGGTGTATATCTAGCGGCTTTGTAGCAGCCTTGGCTACGGCGTTTACGACGACGGGGCCGATGGTTAAATTTGGCACAAAATGCCCGTCCATCACGTCAACATGCACAAGATCGGCTCCGGCTTCGCAGACGGCCTCGATCTCGGCTCTTAAATTTCCAAAATCCGCCGATAAAATACTAGGCGCTACATACATCTTTTATCCTTTATTTACTTAGAAAAAATATCGCATCCGAGCCGTCTATATCAAGCCGCACCAAGACGCCTCGGTTTTTATTGTTTTCGTCTTGAGTTACCTCTAAAATATGCGGCAGGGTAAAGCTCACGGTTATGCCCTGCCTGGCTAGCTGCGATTCGATACGGTCGCAAATAACGCTTAGCAGATCGGCATACGCTTGAGATAGGCT
>CAUQCZ010000130.1:0-4231 GCA_963516335.1 uncultured Campylobacter sp.
TACGAAGATACCGTAAAAGAAGTAGGCGACCGCATCGCAAAAGCAAATTTGCCTAAACCTAAAATTTACATAGAATTCGGCCGCGGCGGTCCTGAAGATATAGGCATAACCTACGGTAAAGATATGTGGGGTTCGCTGATAGATTTAGCCGGCGGAGATAATATCGCAGCCGATCTAGTCGAGCAGTGGTCGCCTATCAACGCCGAGCAAGTCATAGCCGCAAAGCCCGACGTTATAATGATAACAGGCCGTGAAACCGAACTAAAAAAAGAACCTACCGCGATGGTAATGGGCATAAACATAGATAAAGTCGAAGCGCTAAAAAGACTGGACGGATTTAAAAAACGCGTCGGTTGGTCGGAGCTTCCGGCTATCAAAAATAACCGCCTATACGGTCTATATATGGGTGCATCAAGAACGCTTGCGGATATGGCGATGGTGCAATATATCGCAAAAGCTTTGTATCCGCAGCTATTTAAAGACGTAGATCCTATAAAGACCTACGTCGATTTTCATAAAAAGTACTTGCCTGTCGTTCCCGTCGGAACTATAGCCATCCAAGCGGACGAAAAATGAATAAAATAAGCTCCGAAGAGGTCGTAAAGGCTCATAGAAAGCGCGAATTTAAACGCTTAATCATCATCTTGAGCTTTATAGCCGTGGGTCTTGTCTCGATGGTGTTTGATATCGGTACCGGGCCTGCTATGCTCTCGCCAAGAGAAGTCGTAGATACGCTTTTACAGCCGATTTTAGGCGGCGAGCAGGATAAATTTTTATACCACATCGTTTACGATATCAGGCTTCCCGTAGCGCTTATGGCTTTAGTCGTAGGTGCGGCTTTGGGAGCGGGCGGCGCAGAAATACAGACGCTTTTAAACAACCCTATGGCAAGCCCCTATACGCTGGGGCTTGCCGCGGCGGCGGGGTTTGGCGCATCGCTGGTGATGGCGTTTGGTTCGTTTGGACTGCCTCAAATTTACGCCGTGCCTATCGGTGCGTTTGTTATGACGATGTTAGCGGCGTCTATATTGTTTTTGTTTTCGATGATGAGGCGATTTGGGTCGGCTACTTTGGTTTTGGTCGGTATCGCGCTTTTGTTTTTATTTCAGTCTATGCTCTCTTTGGTGCAGTTTTTGTCCGCGCCCGAGATTTCGCAGGCGATTTTGTTTTGGCTGTTCGGTAGCCTCCAAAAGGCTAAATGGAGTACGCTGGCCGTCGCTACGGTCGTAACGGTCGTATGTATCTCGCTACTGATGCTAAATACTTGGGCGCTAACGGCTTTGAAACTGGGCGAAGAGCGAGCCAAAAGCATGGGCGTAAATTTATCCGCCCTTAGGATTAAAATTTTGCTCATAGTTTCGGTTATGACGGCTACGGTAATTAGCTTCGTCGGCGTTATAGGCTTTATCGGCCTGGTCGCTCCGCATATCGCTAGAAATTTAGTCGGCGAGGATCAGAGATTTTTCCTACCTACTACTATCTTCGTCGGTGCGGCGTTTTTGTCGATAGCTTCTGTGCTTTCTAAGGTTATAAACCCGGGCGGACTCTTTCCGGTCGGCATTATCACGGCGTTTGTGGGCGTGCCGTTTTTCTTCTGGATCATCCTTTCAAGGAAAAACGTATGCTAGAGCTTAAGAATTTAACGATATACCGCGGCTCGCTTTGCACGGCAGATGCCGTAAACGCTAGCTTTGAAGAAGGCAAGGTTTACTCCGTACTAGGGCCTAACGGCGCAGGCAAAACTACGCTCATAAGCGCGATTTTCGGCGAGATGGGCTATGAGGGCGAGATTAAATTCGGCGATGAGAGGTTAAATTTCAAAAACCATTTCTCGTGGAAAAAGAAAATCGGCTACATGCCTCAAGATAGCTACGTAGACGCAAGTTTAACGGCTCTTGAGGTCGTTTTGCTAGGGCTTATGGATAGTCTCGGGCTTTATCTAAAAGACGAGCAAATAAACTCGGCCGTAGATATAATGAAAAAACTAGGGATTTTGCACCTAGCCGGTCGCGACGTGATGCAGCTCTCAGGCGGCCAGCGCCAGATGGTGATGTTTGCCTCCGTGCTTATCAAAAAGCCTAAATTTTTACTTTTGGACGAGCCTGTTTCGGCTCTTGATATGCACCATCAGTGCGTGCTTTTGGACTGCGTTAGGAAATTTACGCGCGAGCACGGCATAACTACCGTGATGATACTGCACGATTTATCGCTAGCGTCGCAGTTTAGCGACGAGGTGTTGCTACTAAGCGGCGGAAAGATAAAAGCCAAGGGCGAAGCTAAAAAAACCATAACTAAAGAGCTAATACAAGAGCTTTATAAAGTAAACGTGGATATTTTTTACGACGATGCCGGAGTACCGGCCGTAGTCGCAAAGTCGGCGTTTGGGGTAGAGTAGCGCGTGAGGATTTTTATTTTAAGTTGCCTTGCTTACGCGAATGGCAACGAGGATTTGCGAAATTTAAGCCGCGCGTTTAGCGAAAACGGCGCGCCGTGCGAGATAGTGCCGTGGCAAATTTTAGACGTCGGCTCGTTAGACGAAGATTCTTTGATTCTGCCGCTTGCGGCTTGGGATTACAGCCTAGACGCGGCTAAATTTTTATCGTTTTTGAGCGAGCTTGAAAAAAGCGGGGCGAAGATAATAAACGGCGCCGAGATCGTGCGCTGGAATTTATCGAAAAAATACCTCTTAGAACTTGAGGCCCTAGGACTTCCCGCGATCCCTAGCACGCTTTTAAGCGGCGATGAAAATATAGAAGAGCCAAGGCGAATTTGCCCTGGCAGCGTGATAAAGCCGCTCGTCGGACAGAGCGGCAACGGAGTAGCCAAAATCGACGAAATATCAAATTTAAGCGAATATAAAAACGGGGCTTTGCTCCAGCCCTTTATCGAAGAGATCGCCGTTAGCGGCGAAATTTGCTTGATATTTTTAGGCGGCGTTTTTTCTCATGCCGTACGCCGCTCGCCCGCTAGCGACGATTATAGGGCAAACTCGAATTTTGGCGTTAAAATTAGCTCGGTAGAGCCAGCCGCAGCCTTTTTAAACGTCGGGCGAGACGTTTTAGCCAGGCTTGCCTTTAATCCCGTCTACGCAAGGATAGATTTAATCGGCGCAAAAGATAGAATTTTAATCAACGAAGTCGAGCTGATCGAGCCTAGCCTTTATTTTAGCTACAGCAAAAGCTCTACCGAAAAATTCGTAAAAATAATACTGGATAAATTTGTCGCGGAAAAGAAAATTTAGAGCCGAGCGGCTCTAAATTCGGTTATTTCGATTTTTCTAGGCTAGCTTTGATAAAGCCCAAAACTACGGGATTTGGGTTTGTTAGGCGGCTGGTAAATTCCGGATGAAACTGCACGCCCACAAACCACGGATGCGAGTTTTTAGCGCCGGATACGGGCGAGCTAAGCTCGACGGCCTCGATCAGCCCGTCGCTCTCGCCGCTAACTATCAGGCCGTTTGCTTCAAATTCGGCTCTATATTTCGGATTTGCCTCGTAGCGGTGGCGATGGCGCTCTTTGACGCTTTTAGCGCCGCCGTAAATTTGGCTTAGCAGCGAGCCGGGCTTCACGTCGCAAGCGTAAGCGCCAAGCCTCATCGTGCCGCCGATCGGGCTTTGGTGCGTGCGAATCTGCGCCCGTCCGTGCGCGTCGATAAAGCTATCGATGAGGTAGATGATCGGATTTACGCATTCGGGCTTAAATTCGACCGAATTTGCGTCCTCGAGCTTTAACACGTTGCGGGCAAACTCGATGAGCGCCAGCTGCATACCTAGGCAGATACCAAGATACGGCACGCCGTTTTCGCGGGCGTATTTTATCGCTTCGATCTTGCCGCTCACGCCGCGCTCGCCAAAGCCGCCGGCGACAAGCACGCCGCCCACGTCTTTTAGCAGTTCATCGACGTTTGAAGGTTCGATTTTTTCGCTATCTATCCACTTTAAATTTACCCTCGCATCAAGGCTCGCGCCCGCGTGGATAATGCTTTCGGTTAGGCTCTTGTAGCTCTCTTTTAGATCGACGTATTTGCCCACAAATGCTATCTTGGTTTCTTTCGTCGGCGCGATAATGCGCTTAACTAGGCTGTCCCAGTTGCGAATATCAAGCTTTAGTTCGCCCAAATTTAAAATTTCGGCGATCGGAGTCAAAATATCTTGATTATAAAACGCAAGCGGCACCTGATAGATGCTGGCCGAGTCGATACTCTCGATGACGCAGTTGCGCTCTACGCCGC
>CAUQCZ010000131.1:0-4195 GCA_963516335.1 uncultured Campylobacter sp.
ACCTTGAGCCTCGATGATAGCAGCCTTTGCCGTACCTTCTGCGAGGGCGGCTTTTTTGAGCGCCTCTTGATTTGCGCGCTCTACTTCGTATTTGGTTCGCTCAGCCTCTTGCTTAGCGATTTGTACGCGCTCGATCTGCTCTTTTACTTTTTCAGGCAGGATGATCTCGCGAAGCTGCACGGTTAGTAGCTCGACTGGTTTATTTGGCTGAGCGTCGATGTCCTTGCGGATACCCTCGTCGATAGCCGTGGCTAGGTCGTTTCGCTTCGTCGGAAGCTCCTCAGCGGTGTATTTACCCGCGATACTGCGCACGACGTCGCGCACGACGGGATCAACGATCTTGTTCTCCCAGCTAAGCCCCCAAGACGCGATCGTTTGAGGCGCGTTTTCAGGATTTAGGCGGTACTGCACGGTGATGTCGATGCTAACAGGCAAGTTTCTCGCGTCCAAAACGGAGATCGAGTTTTTGCGGATGATGCCGGCTTGAGCCTGCGCTCCGTACTTTTGCGCCGCTTCGCCCATATCTTCGCCCGAAGTGTAGTTGATGAGGCGTACGCGCGTATCGACTACAATGACTTTTTGCAAAAACGGGATAAAGAAGTGTAGACCCGGCTGCATCGGAGACGGGTCGTATTTACCCAAATTTGACTTGATGCCCACTTCGCCCGAGTTTATCGTAACGAAAGGCTGCGTGAGCGCGATCACGGCCACTAGCGCGATGATGACGTAGGCAAAGGCTGAAATTTTGCCGAACCCTTTAAAATCAGGCGTTTTAAAATTTACTTTTGGTCCTTTACTCTCGCCGCCGTTATCGTCTCCGCCGCCGGAGCCGCGTTTTTTATTAAAATAATCGTTCAAATCCGCTGGCATTTCGTTCCTTAAATATAAGTTAGCATCGAGGCGTATTTTGGATTGCGTCCGTAAACTACGTCAAAATACGCGTCTTGTAGGCGTTTAGTTACCGCTCCGCGCTCGCCCGCGCCGATAACGCGGTTGTCGATGTTGCTTATCGGAGTGACCTCGGCCGCCGTACCCGTGAAAAACGCCTCGTCCGCAGTGTATGCGCGGTCGCGAGTGATGCGCTCTCTGCGCACTTCGATACCTAGGTCGCGAGAGATTTTGATGACGGTGTCTTGCGTGATGCTAGCTAGGCTGCTGTCGTTTGGAGGAGTGATGACCGCGCCGTCTTCCACGATGAAAAAGCACTCGCCCGGCCCCTCTGAGATGTAGCCCTCGCTATCAAGTAGCAGCGCCTCGTCGTAGCCGGCCTCTTTGGCTTCGTAGTTTGCCATTTGCGAGCAGAGGTAGTTCGAGCTTGATTTCGCGCGGCTCATTTGGCCGCCGACGTTTAGTTTGGCAAAGCTCGAAATTTTCACGCGGATGCCCTTTTTTAGGCCCTCTTCGCCCAGATACGCACCCCACTCCCATGCCGCGATTGCCGTATTTACCGGGGCTTTGGTGTGAGCTAGACCCATCACGCCGTAGCCTAGATAAACGATCGGGCGTAGATAGACGTTTGATTTAAATTTATTTGCGCGAAGTAGCTCGACCTGCGCGTCTTCAAGCTCTTTTTGCGTATATTTGACGTTTAGGATCGTCATTTTGGCTGATTTTAGTAGGCGCGCGGTGTGATCGCTAAGGCGAAATATCGCTAAGCCTTTATCCGTCATATACGCTCTTGTGCCCTCAAATACGGCGTTTGCATAGTGAAGCGAGTGGGTTAAAACGTGGACTTTAGCGTCCTCCCATTTGACTAATTTTCCATCCATCCAGATAAATTCGGAAGGGTTCATTTAGTATCCTTTTTTATAAAATTTGCTGAGTGTAGCTAAAATTTCTTTAAAATTTTGTAATGTTTAAGATTTCGGTCTAAAATTTTGAGCTTGCGAGGCAAAATTTACTCCAAATTTACAGCTCGTCTGCTATGGTATCTTCGATATTTTCGGCAAAAGGCAGCACGATCGTCTTACAAGAGCCAAACGCGCTATGCCACAGGGCTTTTTTGATCGCTTCGTAAGGCGTATCGTAAATTTTAGCCAGCTCTTGCAGTAGTTCCTCGGCCTTATCGTCGCTTAAATTTTCGCTGCGATAAAATAGCATTATCGTGGCTCCTATGCCGATAAACTCGAATCCAAATCGCTCATTCATCATCAAAATAAACGCATACGTCTGCTCGGGCTCAAAATCGTCAGAAAAATAGCCCTGAATCATTCTCGCAAATACGTCCGTACTGCGCTCGCAGGGGCACAGATAAACGTCGATATCCTCGTCAAGCGCGTCGTAGTCGCGGGTATTTACGTATTCTAGCGCTTTTAGTTTATGCGGGTAGTTTAGGCTAAATTTACCGTAAAATTCGCTCACTTCAGCCTTATACTCGGGATCGTTTAGGATGTCCAGCATCAAACGAAACTGTGCAACGGGAAAGTCGCGCGCGTCCGGATTTTGCGCATTATACTCCTCCTCGTCCAGCATCTCGAAACTAGAGCTTGCGTGCATATTCGTGTATTCGCATTGCGGGGCGTTTTCGATGATAAAAAGCGGCTTAAATCCCGCATATTGCTCGCACAGGCGGTCGTAGGCGATCGTGACGGCGTTCATATTTTGATGAGCGTTAAGGACGCCGTATTTTAGGGTAAAATTCGCTTCACGCGTGTAGCGGGAATCTGGCTTTTCGAGCCTAAACGAAATAAGCTTTTCGGGGCGACAAATCGTGTAAAAAGCTAGCTTTAATTTTTCAAAAAACGACATATTTTTCCTTTAAATTTATTTTTAAACGGCTCGTTAAATTTAACTGCGCAAATTTGCAAACCGCAAAGCTTTCGTATCGGTTAAATTTGGACGCAAAGCCGCGCCCGTAACGTTTTTATCGAAATTTACCGCCGTTTTATCCTAAACGAGCGACTTAAGCCAAAAATTCAAGATCCGCTCGGCAAGTTTATAGCGGCGATCAAATTCGCGCTAGCAAATTTGACCGTCTTTGATACGAATTTCCGTCCGAATTTAAACCCGACGTAAGATTAAATTTAATGCAGGCAAATTTTAAAAAGCTCGTAGATTTTTAAATTTAAGATTTGGGCGTATTTTCTTTCGCCCAGTTTATGAGCCATTTTACCTTGTCGTCGTCTCTGTGGTCGAAAAATAGCGTCTTGCCTGTATCCAGCGCAGCGATAGCAGCCATATCATCAGGCGCAAGCGTAAAATCAAAAATGTCGAAATTTTGCTTCATTCGCTCGATTTTTACACTCTTTGGAATGACGATGATGCCGCGCTGAATTAACCAGCGCAAAATAACCTGAGCCGAGCTTTTGCCATATCTTTCACCGATACCGCTTAGCACGGCATTTTTAAATATATCGTTTTTGCCCTCGGCGAAGCTAGCCCACGATTCAAATGCTATGCCGTAGCCATCAAGCACGCGCTTTAACGCTTCACGCTGAAAAAATGGATGACACTCAAGCTGATTTACCGCAGGGATGACGCCGCTGTTTTCGCACAGATCGACGATCCGATCGGCGTAGAAGTTGCTAACGCCGATAGAGCGGATGCGACCCTCTTTTTTAAGCCTACTCATCGCTCGCCACGCACCGTAGGTGTCGCTATATGGCTGATGGATGAGATACAGATCGAGATAATCAAGCCCTAGCTTTTTCATCGAAGCGTCAAACGCCTTTAGAGCCCGCTCCTCGCCCGCATCGTCAATCCAAAGCTTAGTAGTGATAAACAGCTCCTCGCGCTTTATGCCGCCTGCAAGAACCGTTTTGATCGCCGCGCCAACGCTATCTTCGTTAAAATATGCCTGCGCCGTGTCGATACTGCGGTAGCCCACGCTAATCGCGTCCTCGACGCATCTTTGCGTCTCTTTAGGGTCTATCTGAAACACCCCGAAACCCGCCATCGGCATTTTGTTACCGTCGTTTAAAATTTTATATTCCATATTTTTCTCCTTATAAAACATTTCGGCATTTTATCTAAAATTTAGCTCTTTTCTAGATTTTACCCATCTAGCTATGCGCATAGCCCTAAATTTAGCGTCATTTGCCCGCGTAGTCAAATCTCGGCTTGCTTAGGCTAAATTCGAAACTATCGCGATCCACCGCGCCTACGCACGCGTCGCTATCGTAAAGCGCGAGCAAAAATTCCGCCATCTCCTCGCTTGAGTGATAGCGTTTAAAGGCCGCGTCGTAGTCGTAGCCCG
>CAUQCZ010000132.1:0-4175 GCA_963516335.1 uncultured Campylobacter sp.
AGACGTTTTTATTTGCAAAAAGGTTAAAGTGCTGAAAAACCATGCTCACTTTTTGACGGATTTTGTTTATATCCGTTTTTTTGTCCGTTATATCCTCGCCGTTTATCTTGATATGCCCGCCGCTTGGCTCCTCTAGGCGGTTTATGCAGCGCAAAAACGTGCTTTTGCCGCCGCCGCTAGGGCCTATGATAGCGATGATTTCGCCTTGTTTGATATCTACGCTGATGTCATCTAGGACGCGTAAATCGCCGTAATTTTTACTCAAATTTCTAATCTCAATCATGGCGATTTAGTCTCCTCTCTAAAATTTTAACTAAAAACGTAAAGAACTTCACGCTGACGTAGTAAACTATGCCCGTGAAAATGACGGGCTCGGGGCTATAAAACACCGCTTGAAGGCTCTTGCTTTGCATCGTGATATCGATGACGCTGATGTAGCCTACGACCGAAGTTTCTTTAAACAGCGAGATAAATTCGTTCGCAAGCGCAGGTAAGATGTTTTTGGTTGCTTGCGGAAACACCACCTCTCGCATCGAGACGTAGTAGTTTAGACCCATCGCCCTTGCGGCTTCCATTTGCCCTTTATCGACGCTATTTATGCCGCTACGCACGATCTCTGCGACGTATGCGGAGCTGTTTAGCCCAAGCGCGATCAAAGCGACGTAAAAGTTATCACTCCAAGTAGCAAAAATCACGACCGAAAATATAAGAAGCTGCAAAATAATCGGCGTTCCGCGCAGGATATCTACGTATTCGTCGATGAGAAAGCTTAAAATTTTGATATTTAAAAACTTTAAAAACGCCAAAATAAAGCCCAAAGTCACGCCGATAGCCGTGCCGCCGATAGTGAGTCCCAGCGTCACGCCGTAGCTTTTAAGATAAGCTAGACGTTGCGCCTCGTTTAACTCCGTCGGATAAAAATAATAAACACCCGCGGAGACGATGACGACGAAAAACAGCGCCCTGAAAAATTTTTCGTTTAGCATTTCTTAAACCTTAAAAGCGTAATGAGGCTTAATAATACGAAAAAAAATATAAATTTAACCTTTTTTACGCGAAAAAATTATCTTTTAAACAAATTTATCATATTATCGTAACTCAAATTTAAAACCCGAGGGAAATTTATGGATTATGCACGCTATATCGCCATCGCGCTGTATTTTGGATTTTTGCTTTTCGTGGGGCGATACTCGTATAACAAAAACGCTAATATGGGCGAATACCTGCTCGATAATCGACGCCTAGGGCCGGTCGTAACCGCGCTAAGCGCGGGAGCTAGCGACATGAGCGGCTGGATGCTGCTTGGCGTGCCGGGCGCGCTATATGCCACGGGGCTTGCCACGATTTGGATGGTTTTGGGGCTCGTTATAGGAGCGTATTGCAACTATCTGTTTTTAGCAAAGCGCCTGCGCGTTTATACCGAGGTTGCCAGCGACAGCATCACGATCCCCGATTTTCTACAAAATCGCTTCAAAGACGAGACTAAAATTTTACGCATAGTCTCAGGACTTTTGATTTTGATATTTTTCACGCTATATGTGAGCAGCGGGATAATCGCGGGCGGCAAGAGTTTTGAGAGCTTTTTTGGATTAGATTTTAAATTCGGCGCGATCTTTACGCTGGCTATCGTTGTTTTTTACACGTTTTTCGGAGGATTTCGCGCGGTTTGTATCACGGACGCGTTTCAGGGCACGCTGATGTTTTTGGTTTTAGTCGCCGTGCCGATAGTGGCGTTTTGTAATCTAAATTTACCTGACGGCGCTACATTTTGGAGCGAGGTGGCAAAATACGGCAAAAACCACCTAAACGTCTTTTACGGCCAGACTTTTTTAAGCATCTTAGGACTTATGGCGTGGGGGCTTGGATATTTCGGGCAGCCGCACATCATAGTTAGATTTATGGCGATACGAAGCTCAAAAGAGCTAGCCCAGGCGCGCCGCATCGGTATCGGCTGGATGGCGATCGGGCTTGCCGGAGCGATAATGAGCGGACTTATCGGCTTTGTGTATTACAGCGAGTTAAATTTGCCTCTAGCAGACCCCGAGAAGGTCTTTTTGCAGCTTGGCGAGACGCTGTTTCATCCGTTTTTCGTGGGTATCATCATCTCAGCCGTGCTTTCGGCTATCATGAGTACGATCTCTAGCCAGCTTTTGGTTAGCGCAAGCTCGGTGACGCAGGACTTCGTGTTTGCCTTTTATAAAAAAGAAATCTCTCAAAAAGCCCAGGTTGCCGCGGGCAGATACGCCGTCGTGGCCGTCGCTCTGGTGGCTACCGCGCTTGCTTTTAGCTTTAACGAAAGCGTGCTAAACGTCGTGGGCTACGCGTGGGCGGGCTTTGGCGCGAGCTTTGGGCCGGTGCTGCTTTTTAGCCTTTACTGGCGCAGGATGAGCGCGCTGGCGGCCTTGCTGGGTATGATAACGGGCGGAGCGACGGTGATCGCTTGGATAGCGCTTGGGCTAAATTCTTACGTTTACGAGATATTGCCGGGCTTTGCGGTTTCTTGTATCGTGATTTATCTAACCAGCCTCTACGGCGACGCGATAGATAAGATGAGCAACGAGCCAAACTCGGCCACCGTGCAGGATGAATTTGAAAAAATGAAAACGAGGCTGTAAATGCAAAGTAGCGTAAAATGCGGTAACTGCGGCGCCGAAGTCGATGTAAATTTGGCTCTAAAAACCGAGCTTGAGCTTGAAATGAAGCAAAAAATGGCGGCAGCCAGGCGAGAATTCGACAAAGAGATCGAGATTAAGAGAGCCGAATACAAGGCGCACTTAGACGCTTTAAGCGCGAAGGAAAAAGAATTTGACGCTAAATTTGCCGCAGCCCTAAACGCTAAAAAGACAGAGCTTGAAAATGAGATAAAAGCAAAACTCGAGGGCGAAAATTTAAACATAGTAAACGCCCTAAAAACCGAGCTTGAAGCCAAGTCAAAGCAGATAAACGAGCTAAATTTAAAGACGCTTGAGATAGAAAAGCTAAAACGCGAAAAGAGCGAGTTTGAAAGCGCGCTGATGGCTAAAACCGAGGCTGAGCTAAGCAAGCGCCTAAACGAGGAAAAAGAGCGGCTGGGCAAGGCTTTGGCCCAGCAAAACGAGCTAAAATTTAAGCAAAAAGACGAGCAGCTAGAGGCGCTAAAAAAGCAGCTAAACGAGGCGCAAAGACGCATAGAGCAGGGCAGTGAGCAACTGCAAGGCGAGACGCAAGAGCTAGCCATCGAGGCGTGGCTGCGGGAGAAGTTCGTATTTGATACCATAGACGAGGTTAAAAAGGGCGCAAACGGCGCGGACGTGATGCAGATCGTAAATACCCGCGAGGCGCAAAACTGCGGCAAAATCTACTACGAAAGCAAACGCACGAAAAATTTTTCAAACGAATGGATAGAGAAATTTAAGGCCGATATGCGCGCATCGGGCGCCGACGTCGGGGTGCTCGTTAGCGAGGCGCGGCCGCGGGAGCTAGAGCGCATGGGGCTGGTTGACGGCGTATGGGTGTGCAACTACGAAGAGTTTAAGGCGCTTTGTTTCGTGCTAAGACAGGGCGTCGTGGAGCTAAATTTCGCTAGGAACTCCGCGCAAAACCGCTCAAACAAGATGGAGATGCTCTACTCGTATCTAGTTAGCAACGAGTTTAAGATGCGCATCGAGGCTATCGTGGAGGGCTTTTCTGCGATGAGCGAGGAGCTGGAGCGCGAGAAAAACGCGATGAAACGCATCTGGAAGAGCCGCGAAAAACAGATCGAAAAGGTGCGCGACAACGCGATCGAGATGTTTGGCTCGATAAAGGGGATTGCGGGAAATGCGATAGGGGAGATAAGGACGCTGGAGCTAGGGTTTGATGCGGGAGATTTTGATTCCCCGTAAATGACGGATTTCAAGTTTTAAAATTTAAACTCGTTTCGGTTACGTATTTTATATGCGCGCTATCACGGGTTAAAATTTTAAAGTTAAACTACGCCTATTCTGTCTGGAACACTTGTTTCATATCTTCCTAATTTTGCAAATTTTACTTGCCGAGACCCGTATCTTTAAGGCGCTAAATTTGGTTTTCAAATTTGACGCTACGTGTTAAATTTCTTAAAAAATGATTGTCTAAAGTTATCTTGCTTCTTTGTTAAGGGGGAAGGGGCTTGAATTACGCTCTGCTAGCAGCTCTCAAAGAGAGTGCGAGCACAA
>CAUQCZ010000133.1:0-4174 GCA_963516335.1 uncultured Campylobacter sp.
TTAGCGCGGCGATTTGTGCGATATTTGCCGCGTTTATACCGCCGATCACGCAAATGGGGATTCGTAAAATTTCCTTTGCGCGCATTATAGTTTCAAATTTACAAAGCGGGGCGTTTGGTTTGGTCGGACTTGCAAACAGGGCGCCAAATGCTGCGTAAGAAGCGCCCTCGTCCTGCGCTTTTAGGGCTAAATTTAGATCGTCGTAGCAGCTAACGCCGATGAAGGCGTCCTCGCCTAGGATCTTGCGAGCAGCCTTTACTCCGCCGTCGTCTTTGCCGATGTGTACGGCGTTCGCGCCTATTTTGGCGGCAAATTTTACGTCGTCGTTTACGATAAATCTTGCTCCGTAGCGCTCGCAAAGCTCTTTTAGAGCAGTCGCTACGCGCTCGTTTTTGGGCTCGAGCTTGGTGCGGTACTGTAAAAATTTCACTCCGCACTCTAGCAGCTCGCGAGTTTGCTCGAGTATGCTGTTTTCGGGCGTTAGGACGTCGTCCGTGATAGCGTAAATTTTAGCCATTTTCGCCCGCTGCTTTGTGATCTAGCAGCCTCGCGCCGAAATTTGAACCGTGAGCGTTTTTGATCGCGTTTGCGACAAAGGCTTTGGCGCGTCTGATCGCCGTTATCTCGTCTGCCCCGCACGCTAGGGCGCAGGCGATAGCCGCGGAGAAGCTGCAGCCCGCGCCGTGCATGATCGTAGGCTGCTCGAGCGGTTCGCCGAATTTAACTATCTCGCCGCTTTTTTTATAAAGCGTGTCCTCGCAAATCTCGCTCGTTTGCGTGCGTTTTAGCACAACGTCGCAGGGCAGATCCGCGCCTAAATTTAACCTCTCGCCGTCAAAATTTAACCCCAAAATGCGCGCTTCGTCTAAATTCGGCGTCGCGATGCGAGCGAGGCTTAAAAGTTCTTTTAGCGCGTTTATGGCGCCCTCTTGCAGCAGCTTGGCGCCTGATTTCGCCACGCAGACGGGGTCTATCACGGTCGGCACGCCGCGGTTTTGCTCTAGCCAGGCTTTGACGCAGGCTATGAGCTGTTCGTTAAAGAGCATGCCGATCTTTACTGCGTCAAATTTTAGCTCGGCGCAGACGGCCTCTAGCTGCGCGTTTAAAAACTCGGACGTTACGGGCATTACCGCGCTCACGCCGCTCGTGTTTTGCGCGGTTAGAGCCGTGATCGCAGTCGCGCTGTAGCAGCCGTAGGCCTCGCAGGTTTTTATGTCGGCTTGTATGCCTGCGCCCCCGACGCTGTCGCTGCCTGCGATGATTAGGATATTTTTTTTAGGATTTTTCATTGTTTTGCCTTGAGCGGTATTTGTTAAATTTATCTTTGGGCGAATTTATTTGTCGCCAAAATCCTTGCCAAACTCGACTCCTAGCTCCTTTAAATTTACTGGGCCGTTTCCTTGCGACTCCATCGGCGCAGACGGAGTTTGCGGCTGCGTTTGAGCAGGTTGCGAGCCTAAAGAGTTTTGCTCGGTTTGATCGTTTTTAGTGGCGTTACTTTCGGCTTTTTTAGGTTTTTTCTTCTCTTCTTCTAGCTTTTTGCCGGTTAGGCACTCGTAAATTTCCGCGTGATTTTTCTTTACCCAGTCCTCTTTGACCTCGATTTTTTGGTACTCTTTGCTAGTAGGCGCGGCGAGGCCGTTTTTGACCAGGGTTTTGTTTAAGATTTTGCTTTCGTCGCTTACTTCACATAGCCATCTATCGCCTAGATTTTTTAGCGTGAGCACGTAGTAGTTGCGCTCGGGACGAAATATCTTTTTGATCTCTTTGTCGTAGGATTTGCCGAAAATTTCTAATTCTTTTTTATCTTTTATGCATTTTGAGCCGTCGTAAAATTTAACGTTTGCAAGCCTGCAAGGGGCGATCACGGCGGCGTTTAGTCTAAAGACGAAGGTATCGTAGTCTAAAATTTTTTCTAGAAAAAGGACCTCTTTGGCGACTTTTTCGCGTTTGGATTTGGTAGTCTCGGTGATTTGCATGTCGGTAAACTGGGCAACCAAATTTACCGACAGCAAGGCTAAAGCGCAAAATTTAAGCAGAGTAAAAAATGCGCTTTTTTTCATTATTTCAGATCGTATTTTTCTAGCAGTTTGTCGTAGCTGCCGTCTTTTTTCATCTCTTCAAGCGCGGCGTTTATTTTAGCGATTAGATCTGCTTGCTTGCCTTTGTCAAACGCCATAGAAAAGCCCTCGCTACCGTCGTTTTCTTTGTAAAATTCCTCAAGCTCGGGATTTTTCTTTAAAAAACCGTAACCGATCGAGCTATCAAGCACGACTGCGTCTATCTTGCCTTTTTTTAGTCCCATGATTAGCGGAACCGGATCCTCGGCAGGCACGACTTTAGCGCCTGCGATAGCGTTAGCGGCGATCTCTTGGACGGTGCCTTGTTGTACGCCCACTCTTTTGCCGTTTAGGGCGTCTTTGCTAGCGATAGAGTCGTTGCCTTTAGCGCGCAAGTAGATGTTTTCCGTCGCATAGTAAGCCTGCGTGAAATCAATCGACTTTCGTCTATCGTCTGTCGCGCTCATTGCGCTTGCTACGGCGTCGATCTTGCCCGTTTTTAGAGCCGGGATTAGGCCGTCAAAGCTCATATTTACTATCTTGTACTCAAAACCCGCGCGTTTGGCTAGTTCTGCCACTAGATCCATGTCAAAGCCCGTGATCTTGTTTTGCTCGTCCACGTACTCAAACGGCGGATAGTTTGCGGCGGTACCGATCTTTAGCTCGGCGGCGCCAAGCGTAGCTAGAGCCGCTAAAAGCAGCGCAAAAATCTTTTTCATTTTCTCTCCTTTAAATTTGGTTTTAAATTTAATCCCGCAACTAGGTGCTGGCTAGCAAATTTACTTCAGGCCGTATTTTTCCATCATCTTGTCAAATTCGCCGCTCTTTTTTAGCTCCTCTATCGCGGAGTCTATTTTGCCGATTAGCTCTAGGTGCTTGCCCTTATCAAATGCGACGGCAAAGCCCTCGGTACCGTCTGGAAGCTTTAAAAACTCCTCCAAATCAGGGTTTTGCTTTAGATACTCGTAGCCGATCGGGCTATCGGTTAGCACGGCGTCTATCTTACCCGCTTTTAGCGCTAAAATCGCAGCCGCTACGGTTTCTGCAGGCACGGCTAGGTCGCCGCAGATAGATTTAGCCTCGGTCTCTTGCAGCGTGCCTATTTGCGCGCTTATCTTTTTTGAGTGCATGTTGGACGTATCTATGTCGGTGCCTTTTTTGCGGATGAAAAGATTATCCGAAAAATAATAAGGCTTGGTGAAATCGACCGATTTTCTTCTCTCCTCGGTCGCGCTCATACCGCTTAGCGCGGCGTCTATCTTGCCCGTTTTTAGAGCGGGGATCAGTCCGTCAAAGCTCATATTTTGTACGTCGAATTTGACGCCGATTTTCTTGCCGATGGCTTCTATCATATCGATTTCAAAGCCTACGATCTTATTGTGCTCGTCGATATACTCAAACGGCGGATAGTCCGCGCTCGAACCCACTCTTATCGTTTGTTGTACCGCTACGGGGGCTGCCTCGTTTTTTACTGCGGCGTCTTTGCTCGCTTTTTCATTCGAGCTTTGACCGCAGCCTGAAAGCATCAAAGCGGCGGCTACGAAAACGAAAAGTTTTTTAAATTTGCCGGCGGACAAAGCCGCAACGATGTTTTGTGACATTTTAACCTCCTTTTAGTGGTTTAAAATTTTACCTAGAAAATCCTGCAAACGCTGATTGCTAGGGTTTTCAAATACGTTTTTAGGCGTGTCGTCCACGGCTATTTTACCGCCGTGCATGAAAAATATCCTATTTGCCACGTTTTTAGCAAAACCCATCTCGTGGGTGACTACTAGCATCGTGATGCCCTTTGCCGCGACGTCCTTCATGATGTCTAGCACCTCGCCGATCATCTCGGGATCTAGCGCGCTGGTAGGCTCGTCAAAGAGTATGACCTCGGGATTCATCGCGAGGCTTCTGGCGATTGCTATACGCTGTTTTTGGCCGCCTGAGAGCTTGTGCGGGAAGGCGTATTTTTTATCGCTTAGACCCACGCTTTTTAGTAGCTCGTCGGCTCTTTTTTCCGCGCTTTCTTTATCCAAAATCCCTGCTTTTATCGGAGCTAGGGTTAAATTTTGCAAGACGTTTTTATTTGCAAAAAGGTTAAAGTGCTGAAAAACCATGCTCACTTTTTG
>CAUQCZ010000134.1:0-4146 GCA_963516335.1 uncultured Campylobacter sp.
TTTAAAACCTGCCTTAGCCCTAAGTTTGCCGCATCGCAAAATACGGGTCGCTACCGCCAAAAGCGAGCTAAATTTAGCCGCCAAGGGGCAAATTTACCGAGCGAGACGCGCTTCAAATTTCACTAAAAAGGTCTTTTTTGAACAAACAAATTTTACGGAACGTCATCTTGCCGCTAGCCGTTTTGTTGCTAGCGGCGCTGTTTAAATTTATCATCCCGGATAGCTCGGCTGCTCCCGGTCAAAATCAGTCGCAAGGCGAATTTAGAGGCGGCGGCGCAGAGAAAAATGTAGCCGCCGCGCCGACCGCAAGCGTCGAGAAAAACGGCGTCTATACCTCAAAAGACGAGGTTGCGGCGTATATTTATAGATTCGGCGGGTTGCCGCAAAACTTCATCACCAAAAAAGAAGCTCTCGCGCTCGGATGGGACGCTAAAAGCGGCAATCTGTGGCAGGTCGCGGACAAAAAAAGCATCGGCGGCGACCGCTTTTCAAACAGAGAAAAGAAACTGCCCGAGGCTAACGGTCGCAAGTGGTTTGAGTGCGATATCGGATACCGTGGAGGGCGGCGCGGAGCCGAGCGTATCGTGTTTTCTAACGACGGGCTGATCTACTACACGCCCGATCATTACGAGAACTTTTATCTACTTTATGAGCGGAGGCGGCAGTGAAAATCATAACTCTAAACGGCGCGAAAATGCGCGAGAAAACGGCGGCCTTTGAGTATCTGGCGCGAAAATTCGGTTTTGACCCCGAGATAAAAAACCTCGACGCGCTTTACGACGCGCTCGGCGAGATAAACGAACCCACGCAAATCAAACTAAAAAACCACTCTTCTCTTGCCGCGCTAGGGGGTTATGCGGACGATCTGATCGCCGTTTTTACCGACCTTGCGGAGGAAAACGAGCGGGTAAAATTTGATATTTTATCTTGATTTTCGGGCCGAATTTAGATCAAACTCGCCTTTTAAAAACCCAAATTTAATCTCGCTAGAGGATGATTTTAGTTTGCGCTCGGCATTTAGGCGCAAACTTCTGGCCGCTAGCGCCCGCTTTTTTGGCGGGCATAGGCACGCTGCAAAAATCGCTCAAAGCCTGGCGACAAGCAAAGACAAAAACAGTCGTCAAGTCGTTTTATAGCCGTTTATAAAGCCGCAAATTTGACCTAAAATGCGCCGTTTAGCGTTAAATTTAAAGCTCCGAGTCAAGCTTTAGTTTGCGATTTTGCCAAAACCCAAATGCAAAACTAAGCGAATTTAAACGCCAAATAGCCGTAAATTTAGCGTTTTTTCGCCGTATTTACGGCTTAAATCGGCAAGCAAGTTTTAGGGTGCAGAATGCAAAAAGCAAATTTAGCCTGCGATAAAACGGCACAAATTTATCCGCTTGGCAGGCCCGCGCCTTTGCTCCGGGCAAACCGTATCCGGCCCTGATACCGACCTAGCAGGCTACTTTGTGGCATAAATTTAGCCAAAATAATATAAAATCGGCCAAATCAAATCCAAGGAAAAATATGACCGAAGTAGAAAAATTTATAAAAAAGCTCCACCGCCTGGAAAAAAGCGGCGATCTAGAGGTCGAGCATCTGCTAAAAGCGCTAAAGATACCGGACTCGGCTCTCATAGAGCCTCTGCGCGAGATGTCTAGGCAGTACGACTGGCAGCCGATGAACGACGACCTCATAGCACCGATGGCTGCGTGGGTCGATGCGATCTGCATCTATCTAGAAAGCGGCGTAGCAGGACTGATCAAAGCGATAAACCGCCCAAAGCAATTCTTCCGCATAGTTTTTGGCACCATAGAGGAGCTACCGCCGCACGAGGCCTTGGATGCGTTTTTGCAGCTGGGAGAGGAGTTCGCGCGCGGTATCCCGCCTAAGAAAAAAAGCTTTGCAAAGTGCTATATCTACGCGCTTACGCACTCTTCTCACAGCATAAAGGACGAAAAAGTCGGTGCACGGACGCATGATGCTTTCGAGCCTATTTTAAAGGGACTCATCGCGGCAACGATCGGCACGAAGGACGAAATCGTGGCCGAACATGCGGCGATTTGCTTTGAGGCTTTGGGCGATACGAGCGATACGGAGTATCTAAAGTCTCTAGCCTTTAACGAAAAACGCTACAAAAACATCGGCAAAACCGTCGCAAAAAGGATAATGAAAAAATATGAGCAGTAAGCCCGGAGTTTGGTTTACGCTTTTGCTGGCTACTAGGAATTTAAAATGCGCTTTGCTAGTTTAAATTTACGGCGCGAGCGACCCGAATAAATCCGCCCAAAAAGCCTTGGGCCAAATTTATAAGTCCGCCGCTAGAAAAAGTGATCGCATCTCACAAAAGCGGCTCTAGCGACGCCACGCCGAAGCGCTAAATTTAGCGGCGATGCAGTTAGGTGCATAGAAAATTATGGGTTTTACGTTAAACGCACTATGTAATTCTTTTAGGCTCAATTAAACTTAAGCGGATTTTCTCTTATCAGTTTCAACAGTTTCTGATATAAGTTTTCCTGTGTAGTTTTAGTATTATATCTAAACTCTACTTCACTACGTTCGTTGCCTTTCAGGAAACAGTAGCAAGACGAAGTCGCAGCTAAAAGTTTTCTATACCGTTTATATGATTTTTATCGTTTGCTTCTTGTAAAGTAGCAAGCGCAGCGTGACTAAAACTCATTCTTAGAATGCTTTACCCTATAATGAGCTTTAGTACCATATCTACTAATTCGTCATAAACCCTCCAGCAATCAGAATAAATAGTAGAGCTATCAAGCTCGCTATATTGCGATAATATGGGTATTAGCTCACTAGTAGAGCAGTTTTTAACTATTTGGGTATAGACCTTACCGTCACGCTTTAGCATTCCGTCTGTTTACGGCTATAAGCGTAGCGAAATAGAAATACCGGTGTTTTATTGCTACGCCTCTACCTCTCTTGCCTCTTACTCTTTTAGACCCGAAGTAGCTTTTGTCTATCTCAAAATAAATCTTCTGGGTAAACCTGGAAATCTCGCCGCTAAATTTGCTTATCTTTTCACACTCTTTAGCTATTAAAATTTTGATATTTTTTAGAATTTTATTGATGGAAATTCTAGAAATTCCGGTTAAATTTGCTATTTTAGTAGTCTCTATATCTTTCTTGCGCAATATGCTTGAGCATTTCACTAAATTTCTTCTCTGAAATTCGGGAACGGACTATATATTTGTTTTTCATCGAACTCATCGTAACTTAATGCTCCTTATGTTTGCATTAAGTTCCGTTGAGCCATATAAAAAATACATTGGTTACAGTAGTCGTACTTATAAATAGCTTTATGTCGGGATTGTTTTTTATAAGCTCGGCTATGTATATTTTAGTTTTTAACGCCAGCTTTGCGTCGCTTCTTATTTTATCATATGTAGTCGGCGTTTCATAATCGACCAAGATGTCTATTAAAGCATTGGTGTCCAAAAATACGTTATAAGACATATTTTTTAGCTCTTGCTTCTTCTAGTTCTTCGGGTTCGATGGGAATGTTTAATTTAACGCTACCGCATACGCTATTAAACGCTTCTAGCTTTTTATTGGTTATATTTTCTTCTTTTACCTTGATATCATTGCCTAGGCTTTTTAAAAACTCCTTAACCTTGGCGAGCACATCAGGTTTTTCTATGGATAGTTCCAGTTTGGCTAGCATGTCAATCCTTTTAAACTTTTAACAATTATATCATATTTCTACCCCCCCAACCAACCTTGTGGATTTTTCCTTATACTGCGCAAAAATAACTTAGAAGCATAAAATTTTAGACAATCGTAAGATCTTTTAGGTAGATACAAAAACTACAAATGATATACTAAAATAGGATTCATAAACTGGTTCAATACCTCAAACAAAAAGCTAATGAGTAACTTTTTGTTTGAGGTACAGGCACGCCGATTACTATAAAAATCAGCCGTTTAATTTTTTCTTAAATTAAGCTGATTTTTATAATAGACGCTAGGCTACTTGCCCGTCTGGCTAAGACCTTGCTGCACTATCGTTTGGCGATAGTGCTAAGTAAGTTTTGGCACTATTGGAGCCAAAACTTACTTTATTAAACAATATTTTATGCAAAAATAATATTTTAAAGACCAGGATGATTTTTTCAGAAGACATACTCTATTTTCAGAAAAACATATTTT
>CAUQCZ010000135.1:0-4129 GCA_963516335.1 uncultured Campylobacter sp.
CTGCCTTGATGGATGTATAAAATCTCGTTTTTAAACGCGCCCAGGTTTGCCATCATCGTTAAAAAGCCCACCGGATCGTAAATGAGCTCAAATTCTATCCCCGTTTGCTCGCATACTTCGCGCCAAATTTGATAAAGCTCGGGCTTTAGATCACCGAAATGATATTTTTTGGGCGGCTGTAAAATACGAGCCTTCGAGTTTGGCGTAAGCACCTCGATCTCGCTTTTTAGATAGCTTGCGTCGCCCACGCAAGGACAGGTATAGACGTCAAATTTAACGTGCTTAGCCAAAAACGCCGCCGACGTGCCCGTGCCCGAGGGCAAAAATATATCTACAGTTTTGCCATTCGCCTCCGCCCAGCGCTCTATCTGCCTAGCCTGCGAGATAAAGCCCGCCTCCGCCTGCGGCTGCCAAACGCCCTCGTTTATAAAAAGCGAATCGCCGATGAAGCAATCCTGCGCAGCGGGTAAATTTGAGCTTGTTTGATCTGCGGATTTTGTTAAATTTAAGTTTTTATGGCTTATGAATTCGCCAAAATTTGCGCTTGCGAGCTCCGTTTGTTCGTCCAATTTGCTTAAATTTAACCCGCCGGCGTCTTTTAAATTTGACCCGTTTTCGCTGCAATTGTCCGTCAAATTTGCAGTCTCAACGCCGCAAATCTCGCTCTCTTTTAATCCCGCCAGCTCGTAAGCCAAAGCCCTAGCCCGCGCCCGTCTATCTTTATCTACATATATTTTCATCCCGTTTTCAAGGGCGAATTTAAAATTTCCGATCGGATTTGCCGCTAAATTTGAGTTTAAATTTGAAACGACGTAGTGAAACTCAAGACCCTTTATCTTTGCAAAAACGCTTAGGCTATACATCGCGTTTGACTGGCTAGAGCCATAGCTAACGACGCGCTTTATGCTGCCAAGACCAGCATGCAAAAAATACTCTAGCTTTCTAGCTTTATTGCCGTTAAATTCGCCGTCCATCAGGTCGTCGCGAAGTACGTAAAACTCGAGTCCGTTAAATTTAGTCTTTTGAATACTTTTGATTTTGCCGCTCCAAGAGATCTTGCATCTCTTTTATCGACTCTTTATCCGAGATCGAAAATTTGATCTCGATGCGCCTTGAGGCGTCGGGGTCTTCTTTGCCGTTTTTCATCACCAGATCGCTAAAACTACGCCCGCTAGCGATGAGATAGCGCTCTAGGCGCTTATCTTTGTTCCACGAGTAGATAAAATCTAGCACCGAATACGCGCGCTTTTGCGACAGATCAAGGTTGTACATATAGCTGCCTACGGAGTTTGTATGCCCCTCGATCACGATCCTATCGATGTGTTTTGCGATCTCCTCGTTATTTAAAATCGCCTCGAAATAAGTCTGTAAAATTTCTTTTAGGCGCGCTTTTGCTTCGTCTCTTAGCTCGTAAGATCCCGTGTCAAAAAGTATAGACTCGGGCAGCGACACGACGCCCGTGCTAGGATCTATGCTGACCTTGTTCCCGAGCTTGGCGCGTAAATTTGATATGACGTTTGAGCGGAGTGAGCTGATGTCTTTTATCTTGTCTCTTGTTTTATTAAAATCCTCTTCCAGCGCGGCAAATTTTGAGACTTCATTGCCGTATTTTGCATTTAGCTCGTTTAGCGCCTCGTCTTTTTGCGCTAAAATTTGCCCTAGTTGCACCACTCTACCCTGCAAACCCGCAATAGTTTTGTTTGCGTCGTTTAGGTTTATCTCGTAGGTTTGAGTTAGATTCGTGAGTTCGTTTTTCTCTTTTTTTACGCCTTCAAGCATCTCGTTTACGAGCCTGTTTATATCGGCAAGCTCTTTATTTTCGCTCTTTGCGCGGTCTAAATTTGAAAAAATTTCTTTTATGACGTTTTCTTTGCGCGCAAGCTCGCTTTGAGATGAAACGATTTGTTTTTCGCGCTCGCTCAAATCTTTTTGCAGTTTTGCCAAGTCGCTTTGGCTAAGGACGTATTTTACGACGACGGCGCCGATGATGAGCATAAAAACAAACATCAGCCCGGCCATCAGGTCCGCATACGATATCCAAAAGGTCTGGTCGCCGCTTTTGCCCTCGTTACGCGTTTTCATCTAGCATACTCGCCTTTTCGATGGTTTGCAATATCTCGTTTGCCTCTTTGTCGAGCTCGTCGATGTCTTGCTTTAGTCCTTCAATGAGCGCGCTATTATCCTCGTAAGCTTCGATCGCTTCGTCGTCAAAGGCCTTTTTAAATGCCTGCACTCCATCAATCAAGCTCTCTTTAAAGCCATCCATAGCTAGTTTTTGTTTTTCTAAAATTTCGCTGCTAAATTTAGAAAGAGACTCGCTAAAATTTCTAACATTATGCTCTAGTTCGCCCACGCTCTTTTCAAGCCTTGCGATACGCTCGCCGCCCACGTCGTATAGCCTGTTATACTGCTCGGCGAATTTTAGCTGCATATCTTTGATGTTGCCGTTAAATTTGTTGATAACGTTTAAGATTTCGGCATGAACTTTGATGAGGTCTTTTTGATCTTTTGAGGATCTTAGCAGCGTATTCATCGTCTCTTTGATGTGTCCGCCACTTAGTTTAACGGCTTCTTCCTCGTTTTTTAAGATATTTGTAAAAGTTTTAAATTTAGCCTCGATAGTTTTGTCGAGTTCCTCGAAAAACTCGGCGTTACTAACGTGCTCAAATATCACTCCGATCTTCTCAAAGTGCCTTAAATTCTCTTGCAAATATCTTCTATCAAGCTCTTCTTTCGTCCAAAAAAAGCCGCTCGTAGCATTTTTTTGCCTTCGCACTAGCGTTTCAAATTTACTCGTTCCGTATTTTTCAAAAAATATCCACCAAAGCGCCAAAAAAATACCGTAGATAGAGACGTAAAACGCAGTCGCTACGCCGCTAAGAAGGGTTGAAATTTCGGTTTCAAGTTCGGTAGTATTTGAAGAATTAAACTCCGGCATAGAAACAGCGATACTGATAAACGTTCCTAAGATGCCTAGCATCGGGAAGATACCGGCACCCACGGAAGCAAAATTTTCGTTACGCAAATTTCTGGTGTAATAAGCGACAAATTCGTCAAATCCGGCATTTGATTTCGTATCTTTACCGATAACCAAAAGATGCTTGATGATGTATTCTTTTAAATTTCGCTTAAAATCAGCCCCGCTTTGCTCGAAATAGCAGCAAGCAAGCTCGGCGCTATTTTTAGCAAAGATTAGCGAGATCACCCAAATAATACCCATCATAACGACCGTATGTAGGCCGATTTGAAAATCTATATACCCAAAATATCCAAGAAGCGCCGCCAGATATATCTCCGTCGGCAAAAATATAATTTTCGCATAAACGAAAAACGACTCCCTGACCTTTACCTCAGGCAGCGTCAAATCGGTAAAACTATCGTTCTTTGCTTCTTTTTTGGGTTCCATAGTAAGCCTTAATTTCTATTTAAGCAGTTTAAATTCTCAAACGCCGTTAGTAGGCGCTTTACCATCGACTCCTCGCCGGCACGCAAAAATTTACGCGGATCGTAATATTTTTTATTTGGCTTATCTTCGCCTTCGGGGTTGCCGATCTGACCTTGCAAATAGGCGCGATTTTTCGCCTCGTAGCCGCGCACGCCGTCCCAAAACGCCCACTGCGTATCCGTGTCGATGTTCATTTTTACGACTCCGTAGCTAACGGCGTCTTTGATATCCTTTAGCTCGCTACCGCTACCGCCGTGAAATACGAAATTTACGGGTTTATCGGTTGGAGTTTGAAATTTATCCGCGACGTATGCTTGCGAATTTTTCAAAATTTCCGGTCGCAATACGACGTTGCCCGGCTTATACACGCCGTGAACGTTACCGAAACTTGCCGCTATGCTAAATCTATCGCTGATTTTACTTAGTCGCTCGTACGCCTGCGCGACGTCTTCTGGCTGGGTATAAAGAAGCGCGTTATCTACGCTAGTGTTATCCACGCCGTCCTCTTCGCCGCCCGTTACGCCAAGCTCGATCTCTAGGCTAATGCCAAGCTCGCTAAGCTCCGCTAAATACTTCTCGCAAGTGCTTAAATTTTCATTGAGGCTCTCTTCGCTAAGATCAAGCATATGCGAGCTAAAAAGCGGCACGCCGTGAGCTTTTTTGTATTCGCGGCTAAATTTAATC
>CAUQCZ010000136.1:0-4102 GCA_963516335.1 uncultured Campylobacter sp.
TTATACGCCTTGGACGACGCTGAGGTAAAGCTAGTATACGCGCGCCTTTGCGAGCGAGCGCCGTATAAGAAAGAATATTGCCAAGCGGCGCGGTAAATTTAATCTCGCTTGCGTTTTGATTTAGGCAAAGGCCTTGGCGCGACTAACTAGTTGGGGCAAATTTAAACGGGCGATTAAAATTAACCGCGCTAAATTTAGGCTAGGCTCTTAGCCTGGGATAAAATTTAAAGATTAAGGAGTAAAAATGGGTAAAACGGCCTTGGTCGCGGGTGCCACCGGAGCGATCGGACGCGAGATCGTGCGCGGGCTTTGTGAGGATGAAAACTACGACAAAATCATCGTTTGGGCGCGTAGGGAGCTAAATTTTAGCCACGAAAAGTTAGAGACTCAAATCATAGATTTCGACGAGATCAAAGATATGCCGCCGCGCGAGATAGACGAGATATTTTGCGCGCTGGGCACGACGATGAAGCAAGCCGGCAGCCGCGGGCAGTTTTATAAAGTAGACGTGAACTACCCCGTAAATATCGCAAAATGGGGCATCGCATCAGGCGCGCGCCGTTTCGTGCTCATCTCCGCCTACGGTGCGGACGAGCGGTCGAGATTTTTTTATCTGCGCGCAAAGGGTAAGGCGGAGAAAAAGATCGCCGCACTGGGTTTTAAAAGCTTGCAAATCGCGCGGCTGCCTGCGATAAAAAGCGAGCGCGAGCAGGTGCGTATGGGCGAGCTTTTTATGGTTTGGCTGTTTGGGCTTTTGCCAAAATTTATCTTAAAGAACTACCGTCCGATGAGCGCAAAAGATATCGCGGCCGCCGTCATCGCCGCCGCGCAGACAGACGCCAAAGGCGTGCAAATTTATCATCCAAGGGAGTTTATTTAGAAGTAAAAGCGTAAAGGCGATTTTGGCTTTAAGCTTTTAAAAACGTCGAAAAATGCACCCGCTATTTTAAAATAAAAAATCGGCCGATTTTTGCAAGGCGTGCGGCCTTATTTAAATTCGGCTCTTGAGCGCGGTTTGGGTATTTGCTCGGTCGCGGCCAAAAGTCGGGTGTGTCAAAAAAGAGGCTTTTGTTTATGTTTGAGTATTTGTTTAGTCGCGCTCAAAAGCGCTGCTAGGACGGCTTTTTGCGCCGCAAGCCACCTAACAGGTAGCGCGAGCCTGCGCGCAGTTTTGCCTTGCTCGCGCAAAAATCAAAACGCCTATTTAAAGACTATCCCAGATGCGGTAAAATCCATTTGCTCCGGTTCTACGTTTAGTAATGATTTAAAAACCAGCCTGCCTATGGCTTTTAGCTCCGTCTCATGCGCCGGATTTGGATGCTGCTGTAACTCCTGCTGCATCGCCATCAGCAAAAACCCAAGCCCCATAGATATCTGATACGAGTTCATCATTTCCGTAGCTTTTCCCTCAAATAGCTCCGGTTTTTTGCGCAAAAACTCGGCGATCTGCAAAAATGCGGGCTTTACGGCCTCGTCCGGCATCGGATGATTAAAATACGCCGCATAAGCGCCTCCTAGCAGCGCCACGATGCCGGTCGCCACGTTTTCTTTGGGTATGCCGTATAGCTGCTCGACGCTGCCGTTTAGCTTATCTATACCCTCTACTAGCAAGCGCCGCCCCTCGTCTTGCTGCGCGGCGGGAAATAGCTGCGCTATCTGCTCGATGCCGTCCATATCCAAAAAATGATCTCCGGCTCGCACTAGCGCGCCGGTGTAGAGTATATCGGTCTTAACGTCTTTGGCATAGGCGGAATCATCGGGTGGATTTAAATTTTTTCTTGCTTGATTCATAGCGCGGTTATACGCATCCTGCCGCAACCACTGCTCGTTAAAATCAATCGTAAAAAACGCCTGCGCGCTACTAAAACACATCACCGCTCCAAGCGCCGCCGCGCCGACTCGAATCTTGCCTAAAATTTTCATAAAACGCCTCCGAAAATAAAATTTCATGCGGCAGCTCCGCATTGCCGGCATTATACCTAAAATAACGCGGCTGCGATATTTTTTTATTCTGATTGCCTTTATGCCGCCGCGCAGACGGAGGCTAAGGGCGTGCAAATTTATCATCCAAGAGATTTTGCGCAAATGCACGGCAAGTAGTCAAATTTCGCTCTTAGGCTCAAATTTGACCCCGCTAAACGCTTAAATTTTCTAGCCGCACCTTTGATAAAGTCGGCGCTAAAATTTAATCCCTCGTACGACCTGCGCACCAAGACCCGTTTGCATATGCCGCAAAAACATCGCGTGATAAAAGTCCCCCTCGTGCCCCGGCGCGTCGTAGGTGGCGACGAGGCTTGCCGGCACTAGGACTTTGCGCCTGACGTTTGCTTCGTTTGCGCTAAGCTT
Organism: uncultured Campylobacter sp.; assembly: GCA_963516335.1. Classification (GTDB taxonomy): domain Bacteria; phylum Campylobacterota; class Campylobacteria; order Campylobacterales; family Campylobacteraceae; genus Campylobacter_A. The sequence continues at coordinate 2,347 of CAUQCZ010000136.1, forward strand.
TAGGTGCGAGACTAGCTGATAGACGCATAGATCCGTGCAGTCGCCAAGAACCACGAAGGTGTCTATGTGCGGATTTTGCGCGATAAACGCGTTAAATTTGGCGCAGTAAGCCGGGCTCAGGGAGTTTTTGCGAAAGATTTTTATCTCGTCAAAAAACGGCAGATCGCGCAGCTGCGGTATCGTCTTCGCGCCCTCGGTGCCTTTGATCGCGTGCGGCGGAAATGCGTCAAATTCCGCGCAGTTTGCCTCGTGGCTATCCTCGAGCAGCACGAGATTTCTCGCACCCGCCGCGTAAGCCGTGCTAAAAGTCCGCGCTATACCGTCCGCGATTGCACCCACTCGCGGGCTAGCTAGCGGTCCCATGCTGCAAAATCCCTCTATCATATCCACGCTGATAAATGCGGTGTTTGCCGCGTCGCCCGCTAAAAGTTCGCTAAATTTAATCTCCTTTAGCTCCTCAAACCACACCGCCAAATCCTCTAAAATTTTCGCATCGAATTTCATCTTCTCTCCTTGTGTTTTGGTTGTTTTTACGTTTGTTGTTCGTCTATTTGAAGCAAATTTTAAACCCCCGAGTCGCCTAAATTTCGCGTTCAAATTTAAACTCCGCCTAGAGCATTAAATTTCATTAAATTTGCCGCCTAGCCGCGCGTCTTTGCCGGCAAATTTACGCAAAAGCTCTTTGGCTCAAGCTCGATCTCGATACTGCCGCCGTGAGCTTGGACGATCTGTAGGCACAGGTGAAGTCCAAGGCCGTTGCCCTTTAGTTTGCTCGTTTTAAACGGCTCAAAGACCATGGCTTGGTTTTTGATCGGCACGCCGTTATCGGTCACGACAAATTTATGCTCGCCCTCGCGCTGCTCGTAGTCCACGCGCACCCAGCCGTCATCATCCTCGCTTTCCTCGACCGCGTCGATCGCGTTAAATAGCATGTTTTGAAACACCATCGCGAGCAAATCGCGGTCGCCCACATAGGGCAGGTCGGGGAAATTTAGGCTAAATTTGATCTCCTTACCGTAGGTGTAACACTCTATCGCCGCCTCGCACTCGCTTTTTAGCTCGGCTAGGTTAAATTCGCGCGCGTTTATCGTGAGGCCTTTGGTGAAAAGCAAAGTAGCCTTGATGATGCGTTCAACCCGCCAGATCGCCTTTTGCATCTGCTCGACGACCGGGCGAGCGCGCTCGTCCGCTTTTTTTATCAGCGTGGAGGCTAGCAGCGAGATCGAGCCAACGGGGTTGCGTATCTCGTGGGCTAGGTGGGCTGCGACCTGACCCATCGAGGCTAGGCGCTCGGTGCGCTTTTCGGTCGTTATGTCGGTTGCGGAGATGATTTTTTTGCCCTCTTTTTGGGCGATTTTGATGAGGTAGATTTGCCCCGCGGCGCTTATCTCGCCCTCATTTTGCGGGATAAATTTTAAAATTTGCCCCAGTTTTAGGGCTTCTGAGTTTTGTAAAAATATCTCGCCCGCCTCGTCCAAAACCCAGATCGCGTTTGGCAAAATTTCCACGATATCTTTGATGAAGCCTTGCAAACTCGCATACGACGCGGTCAGGTTTTTGTACTCGCGCTCTATCAGATAGGTCTGCTCGATCAGGCTTTTTAGTCCGTCTTGGACGCTGGTTTTGTCGATCTCGGTCATAAAAGCTCCTCGAAATTTTCTAAATCAAAAAGTAAAATTCGGTCATTTTTTAGGCGGCTGACCTCGTTGCTAAAGCCGCTTTTGGAAAATAGCGCGACGGCGTCCGGTACAAAGCC
>CAUQCZ010000137.1:0-4093 GCA_963516335.1 uncultured Campylobacter sp.
GTTTACGATGCTCCGACGAAGTGGAAAGCGATCGTCAAAAACGCTAAAAACGTGGTGTTTTGGGGCACGGATCCTATCGTAACCAACCAAATTTCCTCAGTGCCTCCGACTCATGACGGCTACATAGGCATGCAGGAGCTCAAAAAATCGGGCATCAAAACCTATAGCGTAAACGTCATGGTAAACGACACCGCGCGCTACTACGGCAGCGAAAACATCATCGTACGCCCAAATACCGACACCGCGCTCATCATCGGCATGTGCCATTATCTGTTTACGAACAACCTCTACGACGAGGAATTTATCAAAAAATACACGGTCGGATTTAATAAATTTAAAGACTACTTCCTCGGCACGCAAGACAAAATCGTAAAAGACATCGAGTGGGCGAGCAAAATTTGCGGCGTACCTGCGGGCACGATAGCGCAGTTTGCTACGCGTCTAGCCAAAGAGCCTACGACCGTTCTGATCGGCCGCGCGCTACAAAGAGCCGACCACGGCGAGCAGCCTTTCTGGGCGCTAGTGGTGCTAAACGCGATGCTAGGACACGTGGGTAAAGAGGGGCTTGGATTTGAGTTTAGCCTAGGATACGACTCTGCGGGCGCTACGGATAAGATCGCTCCGGTGCTAAAAGGCCTAAGTACTCGCATCGACGAGAAATACGAAAACATCGACGGCGCGCCTTGGAAAAACGCGAAAAATATCACTATCCCGTCCTCTCGCAGCATCGAGGCCTTGGAGTATCCGGGTAAAGAGATCGACTACGACGGCACTAAGATCAAGCTACCGCACATGAGAGTGGCATACATGGCCTCAGGTTCGATGTTTACGCGCCATCAGGACGTAAATAACATCGTAAAACAGTGGCGTAAATTTGACACCGTTATCACCGCCGAGCCATACTGGACTAGCACCGCAAAATTTAGCGACATCGTGTTGCCGGTAGCTATCGAGGTCGAGAGAAACGACATCAACCAAACGGGCGCTACGGGCGAATACATCGTGGCTTATAGGCCGGCGATAGAGCCGATGGGCGAGAGCAAGAGCGACTTTTGGATCTGCGAGCAAATTTGCAAACGCTGGGGCAGAGGCGAGGTATTTAGCGAGGGCAAGGACGAGCTAGGCTGGATGAAGGAATTTTACGCCGACGCGGCCGAGCAGGCTAAGGGGCTAAGCTTAACCATGCCTAGCTTTGAGGAATTTTACGAAAAAGGCTACGTGAGATTTGAAAAAGACAACACGGAAACCGAGCTATATACGCGCCTAGCGGCCTTCCGCGAAAATCCCGCCAAAAACCGCCTAGGCACTCCGTCGGGCAAGATAGAGATCTACTCGCCGACGATAGCGAAGATGAACTACGCCGACTGCCCGCCGATGCCTACATGGATAGAGCCTAAAGAGTGGCTAGGCAACGCTAGCAAAAAGTACCCGCTGCATATCGTCAGCCCGCACTCTCGCTACCGCCTGCACAGCCAGCTAAACAACTCTATCATTAGAAATTTCGCCGAAGTTAGCGGCAGAGAGCCGGTTTTAATCAATCCAAAAGACGCCAAAGAGCGTGGCCTAGCCACGGGCGACGTCGCGCGCGTATTTAACGACCGCGGCGAGATACTAGCGGGCGTGCTAGTCACCGACATCGTGCCTGAGCGCGTCGTAGCTATCTGCGAGGGAGCGTGGTACGACCCTGAAAAATGGGGCGAAAAGAGCCTCTGCCAGCACGGCTGCGTAAACGTGCTAACCTTCGACAAAGGCACGTCAAGTCTCGCGCAAAGCAACTCGGCTCACACCGTGCTAGCGCAGGTCGAGAAATTTAAGGGGGAGATTAGGCCGATTACGGCGTTTTCAAAACCAAAAATCCTACAAAGTATTTAACGCGTCGTCTCGCGAGTGCTTTTGAGAGAGATTTGAAATTTTAAGTCTGCGGCAGACTATTTGTCTAGCCTTGACTTAAAATTTCTGCACAACTCTCAAAATCATCTCACGATACTTCCGCTTATCTTTTTGATTGTGCGCCCTTTCGCAAGCGCTTTTTGTAGAGCTAGTAAAATTTTGGCTCGATGAACTATATGTTCTATCTACGTCGAAATTTTACGTCGTAACCACAAAAATCATCTCAAAACAAGCGTAGTGTTTTTGCGAAGTAAAATGTTTCTGTAAAATACTTCCGCTTACGTTTTTTGGGCGGCGCGTCGTCTCAGCTTGCCTTTTTGCGCTCAAATTTGCAATCAGCCGATTTCAACAAACATTGCTTTTTGCTGAAATTTTGCGCTTCTAGCGAAAACATATGCGCCGAAAATTTCAGGCGATACGAAGGCGAGCCGAAATTTTCGTGCTGATGAAGTCAGGCGCCGCATCCGTTTGAGCGGGAGTGTAAAATTTGAACGTAAAATTTATCTCTTGGTTAAGCCTGTTTTCTTTCGTATCCGTCAAATTTGAACGTAAATTTTGCGCGGAGTAAAAACTCTGCTAAAATTCGCTCAAATTTAACCCAAAGGCCGCGCCGTGCAAATCCCGAATTTGATCCGAAATTTTATCCGCAAACGTATCGTTTCAGAGTGCGTTTTGCTACCGTTTTTCTATCCTGAAGAGGGCGAGTTTGAGAGTTTTCAGGAGGGATATAGGCTCGTTAGCCGCAAAACGGGCGAGGAGCTAGCAGACGACGTGCCAGGGCAGTGGCGCAAGAGCTGGCGGGTCATCGCGCGTAACGGCATGGATGATCCGTTTTTCGTGGATCTTGCGCTAGGCGATGCTTCGCCCGTGTATTTTGCCTATCACGGCGCGGGTTCCTGGGAGCCGATAAAGGTAGCGGACGACATCGTTAAATTTGAAGAGATTTTAACCGCCCTTGCCGCGCTTGAGGCGCCTTGCTCGCTTGAAGCGATTGCGCCGCTTGCTGATTTAAACAACGAATTTTACCGCGAGCTGGCGGACGACTACGCTCGGGAAGACGAAGCGCACGAGGAGCCGGGATATAAATATTTCAGCGTCTTCATCGAGGATTTAGGCGCGGATAAGGTAAAAACGCTCGTATTTTTAAAGAAATTTTTTGAAGACGGGAGCTTTGCGGCGACTAAAGATAGGACGCAAAATTTGCCGCTTTGTCTTTTTAGCGGCATAGAGGAGTCGGCGCTAGCGCTACAAGACAAACTCGCCTCGCTCGGAGTTAAATTCTACGCCCGCGAGATAACTTTTAGCGAAATGATCGCGCTGCGAGGCAAAATTTAGCTAAATTTCGCTACCATACGCTGCATCTTCAAAAAAGGAAAGACATGAAAAAATCGTTATTTTTAGTCGCGCTTTGCGTATTTGCCGGACATTTGGCGGCCGAGGAAACCCCTGCTGCTTGCAAAGAGTACGAAAAGGTTTCTTACGAGTTCATCGACATGATGGCAAAACAAGCCAAAGCTCAGGGCAATAAGGAATTTAACGCGGAGGCGACGAAAAAAGAGTTTGAGGCCGACTACGCTAGCATAAAAAAGCTAAGCAAAGAGGAGCAAGAAGTCGCTTGCCATAAGGGCACGGCCGAGGTTAAGGAATTTGAAAATATGCTAAAATCAAGTGGATTGCTAAAATAATTCGCTTTTTGGCTAGGATAGGCTAGGCGACGCAAATCTCGCAAAATGGCGAGGTTAAGCGTCGCTACGGCTCATCTAAATTTGCCGCTTGGTTTAAATTAAACGCGGCGACAAAGGCCTAAAACACGCATTAAAGCAAGTAGCGCGATATTTTAGCTCTTAAATTTAGCGTCTTTTGCGCCGAATTTACGCTAAAAATCTCACTTTTGCGCCGTAAAAATCTCTCCGCTAAATATCGCTTTTACAGTATAAAAGCAAGCCGTGCCCACCAAAACGCACAAAGCCGCAAAGCCCGCCGCTCCCGCAAATAAGAAAAATTTAATCCCGCAAAGTTCGAACGCTCGCAAAAACGCGACGCTTGCCGCAGCCGTAGGAAAGGTAAACGCCCACCAAGAAAGCGAAAATTTAATCCCAAGAAAGCTTTTAAACATATAAATGATAAAAAGTACGAAAAATAGCGTAACGTAAAGCATGATTTTAGCCGCCGCGTCAAATCCGCCCGTTAGCTTCGTATAGCC
>CAUQCZ010000138.1:0-4091 GCA_963516335.1 uncultured Campylobacter sp.
GGTTACGGGGGCTATCTGGGCGGATAGCGCGGCGGTACGCGAGGCGTTTGCCGGCAAGGCGGTCAAAATCGGCACTCTAAAAAAGGCGGCAAAATGAAAAATCCTAAAATCGGCTTTATCGGCGGCGGAAATATGGGCGGCGCAATGATAGAGGCGCTTTGGCGCGCGCAATCTGACGAAGCGGACGCGGGGCGAAGCTCGGCCGAGGACGAGCGGAAATCCAGCGGCAGTAGCGAGGCGCAAAGGGCGGAAAATTTAGAGCAAACGGATAAAAACGCGAGCTCGCGCGAATGCGAAAAAAAGACGAAATTTGAAATCATAGCCTATGCTAGAAGCAAAAACGAAGCCTTGCGGCAGAGATTCGGCGTAAAAATAGCCGCGAACGAAACGGATCTAGCGTGCGAAGCGGACGCGGTCGTGCTGGCTACTAAACCCGCTAGCTACGAGGCTATCTTGCGCCTGATTGCGCCCGAGCTTGCGGGCAAAATTTTGCTTCTTTTGGCGCCGAATTTTGACATAAAACGCGCTAGGCAAATCGCTGGCGAGGGCGTTTATATCGCTCGCGCGATGCCAAATATAGCAGCTTGCATCGGCGCGTCGGCCACGGCTCTTTGCTTTGACGCTGGATTTAGCGAGGCCAAGAAAGAGACCGTGTGCGAGATAATCGCAAAAATCGGTAAAATTTACGAGATAGACGAGACCGGTTTTGCCGCATTTACGGGCATCGCAGGCAGCCTGCCCGCGTATGCGTGCGCTTTTATCGAGGCTGCGGCCGATGCCGGCGTGCGGGGCGGACTGCCTAGGCAGCTTTGCTACGACGCCGTCTGTGCGGCGATAGAGGGGACGGCGCGTCTGATCCAAAGCGGCAAGCACCCGGCCGCGCTAAAAGACGAGGTCTGCTCGCCGGCGGGAACCACGATCGAAGGACTTGCCGCGCTTGAAAAAGGCGGATTTCGCGGCGCTTTGATGCAGGCCGTCGCCGCTTGCATCGCCAAAGCGCGGGGTTAGGCTCGCGGCTTTTGCTTTGCCGATTAATTTAAGTCTAGTAAATTTATGCGTTTTGTATTTGCTTGAAATTTCCGCTTGCGACTAAATTCTTGTCTAAGCCGAAAAACGCTTCGCCGCGCTTTTGCCGTAATCGCGCGTTAAATTTTAAAAATATACCGATAAAGATTTTATTCCAAACATTACTTGCGGCGCTAAATTTATTTTCTAGCGGGTCTGGCTTTTCGCCATTGCTAGCCGTAGATACGCTACCAAAGAGTACGTGCAAGCGGGCATGGCGGCAAACTTAAAGCAAGACTACGGCGCGGCGGAAGAAGAAAAAGGTGCTTGACTTAGCGCAGTATTTGATTTTTGCGTCTTTGCGATGAGCGTAGCGTTACGAGGGCTTTGGCAGGGTAAAACGAAACGCTTTATCTCAGATTTGCTCGGCGTATCGTCTTTTCGCGCCTTTTGAGTTAGAAAATTTACCTAAAAAATAATATTTTTTAATTTTTCACCGCTTTTTACGGCCGATTTTGGCTATAATTACGTCCAAGTTTAGATCGCGGTCGCGATTTACATTTGCATAAATTTATCTTCATTACAGTTTTTGCAAATTTAATTTTGACGGGTTCAAATTTACGCCCAAATTTAGCTCCGCGTGTCGGAAAAATTTTCTACGGATTAGAGTATGCATTTTATCGGTATCGACATCGGCTCTACCTCGTCAAAGGTCGCCGTTATGGACGAGCGCGGCGAATTTTGCGAGCTATTTTTGCTGCCAAGCGGCTTTAGCGCGGTCAAGGTCGCGCGCCAGATCAAGCAAGCCTTAGAGCAAAAAGGCTACGTAGAGGGCTTCGTGACGGCTACGGGCTACGGACGCGTTAGCGTAGAGTACGCAAATTTGAGCATGAGCGAGATTTTGTGCCACGGGCTTGGGGCGCATTTTTTGTTTGAGCCTGATTGCACCGTCATCGACGTGGGCGGGCAAGACACCAAAGCGATCAAAATAGAAAACGGCAAGCCGACGGATTTTATAATGAACGACAAATGCTCGGCAGGCACGGGCAAATTTTTAGAGATCAGCGCGGGTCGCTTGGGGCTTGAACTTAGCGAAATTTACAAAACCGCTCGAAAAAATCCCGCGATTAAAATTAGCTCGACGTGCACCGTTTTTGCAGAAAGCGAGATCGTCTCGCTAAGCGCAAACGGAGCCGAAACTAGCGAGATCGCCTACGCCATCGTGGATTCCTCCGCGCACAAGGTCGCCTCTCTCATCAAACGGCTGGAAAATCAAATTTATTTTTTAAGCGGCGGACTTAGCAACGTGCCGCTCTTTAAGCAGCTTCTAGGCGAGCATCTGGGGGCTGAAATTTTTACTTGCGAAAACGCAATCTACTGCGGCGCGATGGGCGCTGCGATAATGGGAAGAAGGAGAAAATATGAAGTATGATTTTGTGGAGCTTAAAAAGCGAAATTCTCTGGCGCTTCAGGATCTAAAGGCCGAGGGAAAGAGCGTCGTGGGGACGTTTTGTACGTATTCGCCAAAGGAACTCATCTACGCCGCGGGCGCGGTTCCGGTTAGTCTGTGCGCTTCGGATGAGGGGCCGATAAACGCCGCTCATGCCGAGCTTCCGCGCAATCTTTGCCCGCTAATCAAAGCAAGCTACGGCTACGCGGTTACGAAAAAATGCCCCTATATGAACGCCAGCGACCTCGTCATAGGCGAAACGACCTGCGACGGCAAGAAAAAGATGTACGAGCTGCTGGCAAAATACAAAGAAGTCCGCGTTTTAGAGCTGCCCAATATGACGAATAAGCGTAGCCTAGAGCTCTGGACGCAGGAGCTGCGGGAGTTTAAGGGCTATCTGGAACAGCGTTTTGGCGTAAAAATAACGGACGAAAAGTTAAAAGAGACGATAGAGCTTTTTAACGAGGAGCGAGACGCGCTAAACGAGCTGATGGAGCTTGGCAAGCTAAATCCGACCCCGATTAGCGGTAGCGAGATGCATCAGGTGCTATTTGCGAGCGACTATATCTACGATAAACGCGAAAAGATCCGCATGTTACGCTCCTACGTGAAGGCTTTGCGAGAAAAAGATATGAGCGGCGCCAAACGCAAAAAGCGCATCATCATCACCGGCTGTCCAAGCGGAGGTATCTACGAAAAAGTCGTCAAGCAGATAGAAGAGTTGGGCGCTGACGTGGTAGCCTTTGAAAACTGCACCGGTACGAAAAACTATCAAAACAACGTTCGGCTAGAGGGCGATTTGGTCACGAATATCGCCGAGCGCTACCTTAAAATCCCCTGTTCTGTGATGTATCAAAACGACGCACGCTCGGATATTATAAAGGAATTTATCCATGAGTATCAAGCGCACGGCGTCATCGACGTAGTGCTAAGCGGCTGCCACACCTACGCGATCGAGACGAACAGGATCAAAGAAGCCAGCCGCGAAGCGGGAGCAAACTATATGTCGCTGGAGACCGATTATTCAAAACAAGACGTCGGGCAAATTCGTACGCGCTTAGAGGCGTTTATCGAGCTGCTCGGTTAAATTTAGGATTAAAATTTATAAAAGGAGTTAGCATGAAGCTAAAACAGATTTTAAAACTAGGCGCGGTATTAGCCGTTTGTTTAAATTTAGCGAGCGCGAATTCGCTCGAGCAGATCAAGAAGGACGGCGTCATAAGAATAGCGACCGAGGGCGTGTATTCGCCGTTTTCGTTTCATAACGAAAAAGACGAGCTAATGGGCTATGACGTCGAGATAGCAAAAGCCGTCGCAGATAAACTTGGACTAAAGCCAAAATTCGTCGAAGCCTCGTGGGACGCTATGTTAGCGGCGTTTGACGCGGGCAAGGCAGACGCCGTGTTTAATCAAGTAAGCATCACCGAAGAACGCAAGAAAAAGTACGACTACTCCGTGCCCTACATGACCTCATACTCGGCGATCATCGTGCACGAGGATAACGACGATATCAAGAGCTTTGCCGATCTAAAGGGCAAGCGCTCCACGCACTCGGTAAATAGCATGTGGATCCCTACTGTCGAAAAATACGGCGCAAAACTCGTCGTAGCCGATAGCCTAAGCGACCAGATAAATC
>CAUQCZ010000139.1:0-4086 GCA_963516335.1 uncultured Campylobacter sp.
TATATGAAAGAGTGCGACAGGGGAGGCGAGTGCGCATGTTTAAGCTGGTTTAGTCTAGGCGCACCTTATGCAAATAAAATCTACAAAGTTAAGGATGGCTTATATCTAGTCTATAGTATCGCTACTGCTTCTTCCAAACTAGCCGAAGGCGTCGTTAAAGCATTTCGCATTGAAACGGGTGGTATAAAACAAGCTAAAATTTTTGTTTATGACGATGGCAGTATCAAATCTTATTACGGGGTAGGTTTTGATTATTTTTCAGTCGTAAACGGTAGCGACGACATTCAAGAAAAATGGTATAACGATAAAGTTATCGTCTACAAAAACGGCGTTTTAAAGGTGCTAAAGGCTGTTTATGCAGACAAATACCCGGACGGTAAGCTTACTGGCCAATATGAAAGCTTTAAATTTGACGGAGAGAAGTTTTTAATCAAACAATAGGAGCGCTAAGCGCGTAAATTTTATAAATTTTGTCATTTGGTCGCTCTGTGATTTATCGAAAATTTAAACGTATTTTATATTTGCTAAATTTGCTATTTTGTTGCAAAAAAACTCTATCATAAATGTATTAAAATCGATAAGATAGAATCTGTTTAAGTTTTATTGAGCTTTAAAATATTCTATTACTTGTCGAATTTACGCGGTTTATTGTGATGATTGCCTTTAAATTTGCCATTAGCTTTGTTATCCGCAAAGCCCCCTCAAGAGCGTTAAATTTACGTATAAAATTTCTTTTGTTTTAAAATTTGCGTCGGCAAAACGCCGAATTTTTCTCTAAAAATCTTTGCAAAGTGCGGAGCGCTGGCGTATCCGACGATTTTTGCAGCTTCGCTCACGCAGACGTCTCCGCGCTCTAAAAGTTTTTTTGCCGCGTTTAGCCGCTCGGTCGCTAGCAGCCCGTAGATCGTATCGCCAAAGTAGCTTTTAAAGCCCGTTTTTAGCTTAAATTCATTCGTCGCGCACGCTCTGGCTAGCTCTTTTATGCTGGGCGGATTTTGGACGTCGCTTAGTAAAATTTGCCTTGCTTTGTTTAAAATTTTTACGTATTCGTCGCTAAAATCGCGCTTTTTTTCATCGGTTTCGGGCGTTTTAGGCGCGCCTAAGCTTTTGTAGATTAACTCTAAAATTTTAGCTTCCATAAAGATTTCACGCATCTTGCCCTCAAACTCGCTCGCGGCTAAAAGCTCTCGTAAAATCAGGCTTTGGGCTAAATTTATCTTAGCCGTTTGGATACAGATTTCGTTTTCTTCGCCTAGATTTTTAAATGCCGCCAGCTCGCGGGCTAACTCGTTTTTTAGCACGATGCATCGCCCGGCGTAGCTACTGCTTTGATACTCGCAAATGCCCTCAAATCCGCTATCCACGCTCCCTGTCCAAAACTCTCCGGCCTTTAGGCAAAAAGTTTTTTTACCCGCCTTAAGCCCGGCGTCCCCTCTTGCGTCGTTAAAGAGCAAAAAGCAGTAGCCCGCGCTCCTTTCAAGCCGTCTTTTTACGCTTTTGTTGCAGATTATTTCGCTCCTGCAGTAGCTTGCTCCGCTTGCGCCTTTAAAAAACTCGACCTTGCATTTTCTATCTTGCTCTTGCCACGCGCTTTGTCCGTAGCGCGCCGAATTTTGCGCGATTTCTTGTTCGTTTGCTCGTAAAATATCTTTAAATTCGACCTTCATTTGCTTTTATCCTTTTAGCGTTGATAAAAATCCCTCTACCGTTTGCCTAAGTATTGATAATAATTATCTGATTATAGTAAAATAGGGTTTAAATTTAAATAAGGAGTCTAAAGGTGAAAAGTATGCCTAAAATTTCTATGCTAGCTTGCCTAGCGCTATCTTGCGCGCATGCGGCCGATGAAGTAAAACTAAACGAAGTTACCGTAACTAGTGCGACGGGTTTTGAGCAAAATATCAAGGACGCGCCCGCCTCAGTCTCGGTAATCTCGCAAAAAGAGATAGCCAGGCGCAACCACCAAGATATAGAAAGCGTCGTAAAAGACGCTCCGGGCGTGTTCGGCGCGACGCTGGGGGCGGCTAGTAGACGCGGTATCACGATGAGAGGACTTGGTCAAAAATACACTAAAATTTTAATAGACGGCCGCCCTGCGACCAGCGATAGTGCATATAGAGGGCTTCGCGCGGTCGGTAGCTCTCAAAATTTCCTCCCGCCGGCAAACACGATCGAGCGTATCGAAATCGTGCGAGGCCCGATGAGCTCGCTATACGGCTCGGATGCGATGGGAGGCGTGATAAATATCATCACCAAGGGCTTTTCAAACGAATTTAGCGGTAACGTAAACGGCTACTACACGCTTGCCGGCAAAAGCGGGATAAACGACGACTACCAAACCGGCTTTTACGTAAACGGCGCAGTGATCCCGGATGTGTTAGGCATCGCGCTTTACGGGCGGTATTTTCATAAATTCGAAGATGAGCGAGTCTTTACGAACCGCAAAAACGAAGACGTAAATTTCGGTGCGAAAATCATGTATAACGCCACCGAAAACGACGAAATAGCGCTGGATCTACGCCGCGTAGTAAATAAATACGAGCGCACCGAAGGCAAGACGCTAAGAAGGGCTACCGGCGATAACACGAGCGTGGCTTTTGAGAAGATGAGCGGATATACCGCCTCGCTCTCGCATACGGGCAAATACGACAAGCTGCTGCTTGAAAGCTTTTTAACCCACGATCACATGAAAGAAAGCGGACAACAAGACCTCACGCTAAAAACGACGACGCTAAATACTAAGGGAACGTATTTTTTTGATAACAACACGCTAAGTCTGGGGGCTGAATACAGAAGAGAAAGGCTAAACGAAAAGGCAACGACGGCCGATGCTGCAAACGTAAAGAGATATGATTTTTCGCTATACGGCGAGGATGACTTTGACGTAACCGACGCGCTCACGCTAACTGCGGGTCTAAGGTATAATCACGACAAAGACTACGGCGGACACGTATCTCCGCGCGGATATGCCGTGTATCATCTAAGCGAAAATTTATCTCTAAAAGGCGGCGTATCGGCAGGCTACTCGACGCCTGATATCAAGATGCGAACCGACGGGCTTGCTCTACCTTTTGCCGGCGGCATGGGAGCGCAGCTGGGTAAACGCGACCTAAAACCCGAATCCAGCCTAAACTACGAGGGCGGCGTCGCGTACGGGGACGAGAGCCTTAACGTCTCGGCGATGGCGTTTTATACGCGGATAAAAGACGGTCTAGGTACGAAGCCCGTTTGCGTCGCGCGACCGGGCGTTCCTTGCGTGCATAACGGCAAGACCTATAGGCGCGGCATCTGGGAAAGCGTAAATATCGGCAAAGCCGAAGTAAAGGGCATCGAGCTCTCCTCAGACTGGCAGATTTTATCAAATTTAGCCCTGCACTCAAGCTACGTTTACACTAGATCAAAGCAAAAATCGGGCGCATACGAGGGCAAATCTCTAAACAATCTACCCGTACATACCGTAAAAATAGGGCTTGACTATGATATGACGCCTGATCTAAATTTCTGGACGCAGATGAACTATCTGGGCAAAACCAGAGCCGTTTACGGCCTACCGGGTGACGAGGAGATAAAGGATTATACGCTATTTGACGCGGGCGCAAGCTACAAGCTAACTAAAAACGCGAGCGTAAATTTTAGCGTTTATAATATCTTTAACGAATACGTAACTACAAAATCGGGACGCTACGAAATTTTGATCGCCGACGGGATTAAATATAGACTCGGATTTAACGTAAATTTTTAAATTTAGCCGTATTTGAGCGGGGCGGCGCGTAGCGATACGCCGCTTCGCTACCGTTTTTTAAAATTCGAGTTTAAATTTAAGGAGAAAGATGCCGTTTTTAAAGAAAAAGAAATTTTGGTTTAACGTCCATTTGATTTTAAGCCTAGCCTGTGTTTTGCCGCTGCTTATCGTCGCTCTTAGCGGCGCAGTCATATCCTATCACGACGAGATTATAGACCTTGCAAACTCGCAAAAAACCTTCGTCGAGCGAGGCGAAAAAGAGCTTAGCGCGAGAGAAATTTTAGATATTTTTAAAGCTAAGGAACCAAATTTTACGCTTAGCTACTACAAGATAAACTAGGACG
>CAUQCZ010000140.1:0-4037 GCA_963516335.1 uncultured Campylobacter sp.
CTAAAAAGCCGACTATCGTGATGTTTTCCGATCCTGAATGCCCATACTGCCGCCTAGAGCTTGAAAAGATCGAATCGACGCTAAAAGAAAGCAACGTAAACGTGATTTTAACTCCGGTTCACGACGTTTCGTCTTTACAAAAGAGCTTTTTGATATATAAAGACGCAGCAAGCGCAAAAACCGATAGCGATAAAATCCAAATTTTACGAAAGTATTATGCAAGCGATTATACCGTAGCAGACGGAGCCGTTAGCGAAGAAAACGTAAAAACTATGGATGAGCTACGTAAAAAATATGCTGCCGCAGGCGTTCGCTCCGTGCCTTATATAGTAAATTTAAGCGATTTACAAAAATAATCTTTAGTGAAAATTTGAGCCAAGTTTGATAAATTTGGCTCAAAACCTCTGGAATTTAATAAAATATACGTTTATAACTTGATACGTAGTATCGAAGTTTAAGCTAAATTTTAGGTTTTCTTAATTATTTATTAAGCTTCTTAATTAATCTAATATTTTTACTTCGTTTATTCTCAAAATATGCTAAATTTGCACAGTGATATTTTAAAATATGCAAGTATCCTAAAATATGCGTCTGTAAGGTGCATTACGCCCAGGAAATATGCAAAATTTGAACAATATCTTTCTAAAAACGTCTCAAAAATTTCAAATTTGGGATAAAAAGGAGAAAACATGCAAGGATCAAGACGAGATTTCCTCAAAAAATCTCTGAAGGTCGGTGCGGTAGGCGGAACTATGTTAGCCGCCGCAGCTATCGCAAAGCCGACTAGCGACGAGCTTGCTCCCGACGACAACGGCGTAGTCGTGGGTAAGTCGAACAAAAAAGAGGTGCTTTACAGAAAAAGCAAAGAGTGGGAATACTACTATAAGATCGCTTACTAAGGGAGAAAACCATGAGTGATTCACGTATAGGAAGACGCTCGTTTTTAAAACTTGCCGCTCTTGGTGCCGGTAGCACGATGGCATTTGGCGAAAACGAGACGTTTAGAAAAGCAACTAACGAGGAGATAAAAAATCCTTTTGAAGGCTCAAAAAAAGTTAGAACTATTTGTTCCATTTGTTCTGCAGGATGTGGCATCGAAGCCGAGGTAAAAGACGGCGTATGGGTTCGCCAAGATATGGCGATGTTTCACCCGATCTCTCAAGGCAGCCACTGCTCAAAAGGTATCGATCAAATCGACTTAACCAAGAGCAAACAGCGCATAAAATACCCGATGAAAAAAGTAAACGGTAAATGGGAGAGAATAAGCTGGGAGCAAGCCGTAAACGAAATCGGCGACAAAATGCTACAAATCCGCAAAGAAGACGGTCCTGATAGCGTAGTTTTCCTAGGCTCAGCCAAATTTAACAATGAACAGAGCTATTATTTCCGTAAATTTGCCGCATTTTGGGGTACAAACAGCAACGATCACGTAGCACGCATTTGACATAGCGCAACAGTCGCCGGTGTGGCGAATACTTGGGGTTACGGCGCTATGACTAACCACTGCGGAGATATGGCTGCAAATTCGAAAGCCATCTTTATGATAGGCGCAAATTCGGCCGTCGCAAATCCGGTCGGCGGTATGAAGCATGCCCTTCAGGCTAAAGATAGAAATAACGCAAAGCTAATCGTTGCAGATCCGAATTTTACGAAATCTGCGGCAAAAGCAGACCTTTATCTAAGACATCGTTCTGGAACGGACGTGGCGTTAATCTACGGATTAATCCACATAATTCTTAAAAACGGCTGGGAAGATAAAGAATTTTTAGAAAATAGAACTTACGGTATCGAGGAAATTAGAAAAGAGGCCGAGCACTGGACGCCTGAGGTAACTTCGGACGTTACGGGCGTACCTGTAGATAGACTAATGCAAGCCGCGCACATAATGGCTCACAATAAACCGGGAACGGTTATCTGGGCGCTAGGTATCACTCAGCACTCCGTAGGTACGTCAAATACGAGAATCTTGCCTATCATGCAGTTAATTTTAGGCAATATGGGTAAACCGGGTGGCGGCTGTAATATCTTGCGCGGTCACGATAACGTCCAAGGCTCTACCGATATGTGTAATCTCTCAGATAGCTTGCCGATGTATTACGGCTTAGCCGATGCGGCATGGAAATACTACTGCAAAGGTTGGGGCGTTGATTACGACGAATTTATCAAAAGATTTGCGGTTTCAACAAAAGAGCCTAAACAAGGCGGCGCTCCGGTAAAAAATACCGTATTTGAAGAGTATTTTTATCACGATCCGCAAAATCCGGAGGATAGAAACTGGCGTAACGAAAAGGGCTGGTCGCTATCAAAATGGTGGCAAGGCGTCTTAAAAGAGGAAAAAACATATACTAGCGGTAAGCTTCGCGTCCTTTGGGTACAAGGAACGGGTCTAACTTCTATGGCTCACTTAACTAAAATTCAACAAGCCGTAGATAAGCTTGACTTGCTAGTCGTAGCTGAGCCTTTCGTAAACGAAGTCGCGATTTTAAGCGATAGAAAAGACGGAATTTATATCTTGCCGGTTGCTACCGCGTTTGAAAACGAGGGGCACTTAAGCTCTACGAATCGCTCCGGCCAGTGGAGAACTAAGGTAGTAGATCCGCTTTACGAGAGTAAGCCCGATCAAGAGGTTATGTTTGCATTCGCTAAAAAATTCGGCTTTTACGACGAATACGTCCGCGGCATGAAGATGGGCATCGTGGACCGCGAGATAAAACAGGTAAAAGACGACTTCGTATGGCCTGACGACGCGACAAACGAAATCGCTCGTATAGGAAATTCGATCGGATACGGCGGTAGAACGGCGGAGATGTTTAGAAGACATCAGGCTAACTGGCAAAATTTCGATCCCGATACGCTAATGGGTATCGGCGGAGAAGTAAAAGGTGAATACTACGGCAAGCCTTGGCCTGCATGGGATACTAAACACCCTGGCACACCGATACTTTACGACATGAGTAAGCCTTATACCGAAGGCGGTAGCGGATTTAGAAATCGCTTCGGCTTGGAGCATAACGGCGTTAGCCAGCTTGCTAGCGAGGATGCAACCTTAGTCGGCTCGCAGGTAAAAGGTGGCTATCCGCAAATAACCAAAGAAAATATCGAAAAAGTACTAGGCATCACGCTAACCGAAGAGGAAAAAGCCAAGATGGGCGCTAGCTGGAGCATGGACTATAGCGGACTTATCCTAGAAAAATGCCGTGAAAAGGGCGTAGTGCCTTACGGTAACGCAAGAGCTAGAATGATCGTTTGGGAATTCCTAGATCCGATCCCTAAACATAGAGAGCCTATCCACTCTCCGCGCTGGGATCTCGTTCAAAAGTATCCGACTTTCGACGATCAGGCTAGAAATTTCCGCGTTGAGACTAAATTTAAAACCGAGCAGCAGGCAAAAGACTGGAGCAAGGAATTCCCTATCGTGTTTAGTACGCAGCGCGTAGTAAATTTAAGCGGCGCCGGAATGATAGAGCGAACCAGTAAATATCTAGCGGCGATAACGCCTGAGATGTTTGCTAACGTTCACCCTGAGCTTGCCTTAAAATACGGTATCCAAGATCGCGACATGATGTGGATACACTCTCCGCAAGGCACTAAGATCAAAGTCCGCTGTTACCACAGCTACATGGTAACTCCGGATAGAATTTGTATGCCGTATAACTTCGCCGGAGTTATGCAAGGCGTTAGCCTAGAAGACCGCTATCCAGAGGGCACCAAGCCTTATACTATAGGCGAAAGCTTTAACACCGTAACCAACTACGGCTTTGACCCGGTAACTCAAATTTCAGAGTTTAACGCCGGTCTATGTAGGATAGAAAAAGCAGACGGAGAGGGCTTTAAGACCTTCTTCCACGAATACGGCGAAAACAATGCGCAAGGTAAAGAGGGAGCATAAAGATGGCAAGAATGAAATTTTTCGTAGATACGAACAGATGTATCAGCTGCTTTGGGTGTCAGGTCGCTTGTTCCTCTGCGCATGAGCTACCTGTGGGACTATATCGCCGCAAGGTTATCACGCTTTTTGACGGCATAGAGGGCAAAGA
>CAUQCZ010000141.1:0-4021 GCA_963516335.1 uncultured Campylobacter sp.
CTCGCGGACGTTTCGTCGCTCAAAACGCTTCAAAGTCGCCTAGAGCCGATTTCTCAAATTTGCTAAGCCTTAAAATCGCAAAAAACGGAAAATCCAAATTTGAACCGCGAAAGCAAATTTGTCAGCCAAAATCTCCAAAACGACAAAATAAAAATCGCGCGGTCGTACGAACGTCAAATTTTTGGGCCAATCTTATCCCACAAAACAAGCCAAACCCCCAAGTAAACGCTAAAACAAACACAAATTTGATCGTGCGCAAAAAACAAATACGCCAAATTTATGGTTAAATCGCTTTAAATTTAGTCCATTCACCGTTAAAGTACCTGCGCGTAAAAAGCACCGCCTTGACCGCCCAATCCACGAACATCGCATACCACGTCCCCAGCATCCCAAGCCCTAGCGTAAGGCTAAAAAAATACGCCAGCGCCACGCGGCAGACGAACATGCACGCGATGCTGACCCACATCGGATATTTCGCGTCGGCGGCGGCGCGGAAAACGACAGGCAAGGTATATGCTAGCGGCCAGATGAGCACCATCATGACGCCGTGCCACCACACGATCTGCGTCGTCATCGCCGTGGCCTCGGGCGAGAGCGAATAAAGTCGCAAAATAGGCTCCAAAAGTAGTAGCACGAAGGCCGTGCTGACCAACTGAGCGATATAGACGGCGATCATGACTTTTTTGGCATAAAATTTGGCCTGCTCAAAGTCGCCCGCGCCGACGCAGCGCGAGATCACGACGGTTAGTCCCATGCCGATCGCCATTCCCGGCAACACCTGAAACATCGCTATCGTGCCGCCCACGGCATTTGCGGCGATCGCGGCGGTGCCGAACATCGTTACGAGGCTCAGCACAACGATGCGCCCGAGGAAAAACATACCGTTTTCAAATCCGTACGGTACGCCTATACTTAAAATCCGCTTTATCATCGCTAGATCAAAGTCGTATTTTAGCGTTTTTCTTATGTGTAGCTTAAGCTTAACATCGAGCAGCAAATATACGACTATCGCGGCGGCTATCACTCTAGCCGCTAGCGTCGGGACGGCGATACCCGTGATGCCCATCTTAAAAGTATAGATCGCAACCGCGGTAAGAGCGACATTTAGCACGTTCATGGCAAGCATGATATACATCGGCAGTTTGGCATTGCCCATCGTGCGAAACATCGCCGTGCCCGCCGAGTACGCAGCCAAAAACGGCAGTGAAAATGCGACAATCGTGAGATATGCGTCCGCATCGCGTCTGACTTCTTGCGTTATGTTGCCAAAGACCGCACCGAATATGAAATTTTTGCCCGCCAAAACGAGCGCGACGACCGCGAGCGATAGGATGAGGCTAAACCAAAGCAGCGGATTTACGGCTTTTCTGGCGTTGCCGGCTTGCCTTGAGCCAAGATACTGCCCCGCGATGACCGCACCGCCGGTCGCGATCGCGGCAAAAACGCTGATAAAAAGCGCCATAACAAACTCCACCAGCGAGACGGCCGAAACCGCGCTCTCGCCGACGTTTGCGGCCATTATCGAGCTGGCTAACCCGACCGAATACTCCAAAAACTGCTCGATCGCGATAGGCAAAAACAGCTTGGCCAAATCGGCGTTCGTGAAAAATCTTTGCGGCTCTAGCTTGCGCGCGAACTCGTTTGAGGCTAGATTCGGCAATGCGTACTCCTTTTTGGCTACCGGCAAATTTACTTACGCCGCCGATATTTTGGCGCAAGTATATCTAAAATTTAAGATTTGCGTTAGCACGATTTTTGCAAAATCATTGCCTAATCGTGTAAATTTTGATATAAATTTTAAAATTTATTGAGCTTATGGCGTCTAAATTCGTAAATGCAAAATTTTTGAGTAGCTTGGACGGCAAATTTACCCGCATCTTTTCGGCACAAATTTGACGGATTTAAATTTGAATTTAGCGATTTAAACTCGGGTTTAAATTTTGCCACCGCGCTCTGATTTCGCGCGTGGTTTCAAAGTTCTAAAAAGATTTGAGCGGGCGAAAGCGGCGCAAATTTAGCTTAAAATTTACGCGCAAAAATTAAGAAACAAAAGTAGCTTAAATTTAGGCCGAATTTATTTTTGGCCTAAATTTTGAGCGAGTTTTTAAAGAAATTTGAGCTCAAATTTGACCCCGAGCCCAAAAATTTCACTCCACGAGCTTCATCTGCTCGGCGCAGATAGCTTTCCACGAACTTTGCAGATTTGAGCCGACGCACTCCTGCAGATACGGCTTTGCTTCGCTTTCGCGTTTTAGCTTGATGTAGATTTCCGAGATCTGAGCTAGAGCGCGTAGCCTGCTTTCGGGATCTAGGCGCGTATCTACGAGCTCTCGCGCGGCATCTAGGGCCTCACCTAGTCTATCCAGCTTACTTAACGAGCCGATGTACTCAAAGTCGATTTTCGGGCTAAATGTGGCGATATGCAGGCGTTTTTGCAGGTCGATCGCTTTTTTGGCGTAAACCGACGCGTTTAAAAAGTCGTTCGCGCCGTACGTCGCCTCGGCCATGCGGTCGTAGAGCTCGATGACCTTAAAGTCGTTTTTGCGTAGCGTCTCGACGGCCGTTATCGTCGCGGCGGCGTCGGTGAGCCTGCCTAGCCCCATCAGCGCTTCAAATCTATAAAAAAGCACGGGCGAAACGTCGGCATACTCCTGCCTAGACGCGATAGCTAGGGCTTCGTCTGCCACGCGCAAGGCGTCGTTATACTTTTCCGTTTTTATCAAAACGGAGGCTAGCTTGATGAGCCACTCCACGCGGTCTAACATATCTGGCGCAAGGATATTTTGCGAGGCTAGCTCGTGCGCGGCGGCGAAGCGCGATAGGCGCATATAGCAGTCAAAGAGCTTAAATTTAGCCCCGATTTTATCGCCTACGCCGTAGTTTTCGGTCAAATTTACCGCCGTAGCGCAGTCGTTTTGACGGATAGCTTCATCCGCCAAATTTAGCGCAGCCTGAGCTAAAACGGCGCTTGCGTCCGTATCGTTTAGATCGCGCACGGCCTGGGTATAGCGCAGGACGGAGTCAAATTTACGCTCTTTTAGATAGAGCGCGACCTGCTCTTTTAGCGCTTTAACGCCGACGTCCGTTTTGCCGTATTTATCTATAAGCGCATCATAGTGCTGGTGCAGCTTTGTCGCGTTGCTCTCGTCGTTTCTTGCAAAAAATAGCTTATCGAGCGCATTTTGTACGGCGGCGGTGTACTGCCCGTCCGCAAACTCGTTTTGGTATCTTTTTAGGTAGTCGTAGGCCTTTTGCGTATCGGGAGTGCCCGTTAGAGCGATGCCTAGATTTTTTAGCACGGTTTCGTAATCATCATCGTTTTTGTCTAATCTAGCGAGTAAAATTTCATAAATTCTCGCGGCAATATCGTCCATCTTTTTCTCGTGAAATACCCCGGCTAGCGCCATTAGCTTGGACGCGTCGTTTAGTAGGTATTCTTGGTTTCTGTTTAAAATTTTAAGCATAAAGTCCTTGGCGCGGTCAAATTTGGCCTTGTCGATACTGCCTTGCACGAGGCTAAGAGCCGCGCGGCTAGCTACGTCTAGCGTCTGCGCCGAGTACAGCACGTCCTCATACATCCTCACGGCCTCGTCCTGCCTACCGGAGGCGTAGAGCTTATCGGCAAACTCAAGCTCGGCTAGCTTGGTAAAATTTGAGTTTGGATGCTCACTTTTAAGGATATCTAGCGTGTAGCTCGCGTCGCTAACCAGCTCCTGCCTAAGATAAGCCCTAGTTACCAGATATAGCGCCTCGGGGTAGTTTTCGTCCGATACGAACCTGCGCATCCACGCGCGCCCCTCGCTTGCGACGTCTGCTGCGCCAAGCCCCTCAAAGCTATTTTGAGAGTCTAAAATTTTATCCAAAGCGCGCAGCCTATACAGCAAAAACTCGCTGGCAAAGATGCTATTTGGATAGCGGCGTAGCGCCGTTTGCGTCGTGCTTATCGTCTCATCGTAGCGCTTGGCCTCATAGCTTTTTTTGACGTCTAGATACATGTTTATGTCGTTGCTATCGCTGCTTT
>CAUQCZ010000142.1:0-4018 GCA_963516335.1 uncultured Campylobacter sp.
CTCTACTCTGCCGTTTGGCGTGTCGATGCCGCCAAGCACTGGACCTGGCGCGAAGGCTACGCCGACTAGCTTTGTATTCGTATCAAGACGTATCGGCGAATTTGCCGGCATGAAATGATATGCCTCAAACCATTTTTTGCTTGTGTAGACGTATTTAGCGAGGTTTTGCATGACGGATATAACCCAAAAAGGCTCGTTTGGGGCTACATTGCCGTCGCCAAGATCCGAGTCCGGATCGTCCGCAAACGGCGCAACGCGCATGCTAAACTCAAATCCCCATCCGCTAAATTCTTCCTGCGCGCTTTGCGGATCGTAGTAAAGCTCGCTCATGCCAAAGCTCACGATATGGCGATGAAACGCGCTATCCTCGCAGTCAAAGATACTAACGCCTGCTAAATAATCATCACCGCCCAGACTCGCATGTAGCTGCGACGGATAGTGGCGCTCGTTTGCGGGGTCATAGATTTTTTCCAGCGCATCGTTTATAGCGTCCCAGCCCGGCGCGTCGTCCTCTTCAAACATCGCTTCATACTCTTGCGTCGTCATTTTTATTTCCTTTTTAGTAAATTGCATTAAGCGCGGGCATTATATATAAATTTCGTAAATTCGGGGAGGGGGGGCTAAATAAATACAAAATAAACAGGCTACAAATGCAAGCGAGTAAAATATAAAATTTACGCCTTCAATTTAGGCGTAAATTTCATCCACGATAGTATCTACGAAATCATGAGGGTCAAATTTGACTAGATCGTTCATAGTCTCGCCGGTGCCGATGTAGAGTATCGGCAGCTCCAGCTCGCGCGCGACGCCAAAAAGCGCTCCGCCCTTTGGCGTACCGTCAAGCTTGGTGATGATGACGCCATCAAGCTTCACGATGTCGTTAAAGGCCTTTGCCTGCGCTAGGCCGGCGTTGCCCTGAGTGCCGTCGAGGATCAGGATCTTGCGGTGCGGCGCGCCTGCGTAGGCTCTGTCTGCGATGCGCACGATCTTGCTTAGCTCGTTAGCTAAATTTGTTTGATTTTGCAGGCGACCGGCGGTATCTAGGATGACGTTGTCTAGGTTTTTAGCCACGGCCGAGCTTATCGCGTCAAAGGCGACCGCAGACGGATCGTGACCCTGCTGCGTAGCGACGATAGGCATGCCCGTTCGCTGCGCCCACTGACGTAGCTGCTCGATGGCTCCTGCTCTAAACGTATCGCAAGCGCCTAAAATAACGCTTTTACCTTCGTTTTTATATAAATTCGCAAGCTTTGCGATCGTGGTCGTCTTGCCTGCGCCGTTTACGCCCAAGATGAGCTCGACGAAAGGCCTTCCGCTTTTTACTTCGCGCTCGTTTTCGTATATGAAGTAGGTATTTAAAAGTCGCTTTAGGTCGTCTTTTTTGACCTCGTTTTGCGGCGGCAGATAGTAGAGGACCTCTTCAATGATCTCGTATGCGATGTCGGCTTCGAGCAAGATCTCTTCTAAAATTTCCTTTGAGATTTTTTTATCGGCGGGCTTTGACGAGCGTATCGCCGTTAGCGTCTTATCAAGCCCCTTTTTTAAAAAACCAAACATCAGTCGATCACCTTATTTATATCGCTTTCTAGCATCTCTTCGGGCACGAGACCGACGTAGTGCGTAGCGTATTCGCCGTTTGGTTTATAAAGCACTATGTAGGGGATGCCTACCACGCCGCCAAGGGCTTTGGCGAAGCGAGAATTACCCTCGCCGTAAGCGACGTCGAAATTTATCTTATATTTTTTCATAAACGCGTCTATTTCGTCTTTTGATTTATCTTCCATTAGTACGCTTACGATTTTTAACTTACCTTTAAATTTATCGTTTAGATTATTTAGATGCGGGATTTCGGCCTTGCACGGCGGACACCAGGTGGCGAAAAAATTAAACAAAATCGCCTCGTCGTTGCCTTCGACTTTAAAGCCTTTGTCGAATTTTTGCAGCGTCATCTTGCTCTCGTCAATTAGTGTTAGATCAAAAGGCGCTTCTAGGCTTGCGCTTTGACTAGGAATGGAGGTGGTTGGCGTGGCGTCGCTCGTCTTGGTCTGGCTTGCTTCGCTTTTGTTTTCATCGCCGCAGCCGCCTAAAAATAGAGCTAAAAATGGTATAATCAGAAGAGTTTTTTTCATATTTTTCCTAATTTTGAAATTTGGAAGAAATTATACATAAAATTTATGAAACGAGCGTTAAATTTGACAAAAGAAGATTTTAGGCGCGACGCCAAACGGATTTTAAAAAAAGAGGTTCAAATTTCGGCGCGAGCGAAACACTATAAGATGTTTAAGCCGCTTTTAAATTTGCTAACCGAGCTTAAAGCCAAACGGATTTTGATTTTTAACCCCCTTTCTTATGAGCCCAATTTTTATATTTTGAAACGCGAGCTAGCCAAAAAGTATGAAATTTTCGCTCCGTTTATGCTTGGTATTAGTTTAGAAATGGTAAAATCCAGGCTACCGCTTGTATCTCGGACGAAATTTGGCGTAAAAGAGCCGCTAAGCACCAAGGTATTTAAAAAGCGTATAGACGTAGCCGTAGTTCCGGCTCTCGGGGTGGACGGAAATATGGCGCGAATAGGACACGGTAAAGGTTTTTATGATAGATTTTTTGCAAATTTGCCCTACCGACCTACCTTGATATTCGTTGAAATTTTAGACAATTTTACAAATGAAATCATATCCGAAGATCACGACGCTACTTGTGATTTTTACCTGACCCCGAGCAAAATTTACGTAAAAAGAGGAATCTATGATAGAAATTTTAATCGGCTTAGGAACAGGTGCGGCGGGCGCTGGCGTAGGCTATCTCATCGCTAAAAAAATCAACGACGCAAACTATAATATATTTTTAGAGCAGGCAAAAGCAAAGGCTAAAGCGATAGAATTTGAAGCCGAACGCACTCTAAAAGACGCTAAAATCCAAGTCCAAGAGGCCGAATTTGAAGCTAAGAAAAAATACGACGACAAAACCGTAAAACTGCAAAAAGAGTACACGCAAAAATTCGAAGAAATCGGTAAAAAAGAGCAAATTTTACTAAACGAGCAAGAAATTTTAAACGAAAGCAGAACCGAGCTGGAAAAATCTCGAAACGAAGCAAAAAGCATGTATGAGGAAGGGCTTGGGTTAAAAGCAAGCTATCAAGCCAAGCTGCAAGAGGCGCTAAAAGTACTCGAACACGCCGCAGGCCTAACGCAAGAAGAGGCGCGCGAAGAGGTGCTAAAAAAAGTAGAGGAAAAAAGCCGCGCCGAGATCGCTCACATCGTGCGAAAACACGAGGAGGAGGCCAAACGCGAGGCTAAAAAGCGAGTGAACTACATCCTAGCGCAGGCTACGTCGCGATTTGCGGGGGAATTTGCCGCCGAGCGCCTGATAAACGTCGTGGATATCAAAAACGATGAGCTAAAAGGCCGCATAATCGGCAAAGAGGGGCGCAATATCAAGACCCTGGAAATGGTGCTTGGCGTAGATATTATCATCGACGATATGCCTCATGCTATTACGTTAAGCAGCTTTAATCTTTACCGAAGAGCGATCGCTACGCGCGTGATAGAGCTTTTGGTGCAAGACGGCCGCATACAGCCGGCAAGGATAGAAGATCTGCACAAAAAAGTATGCGAAGAATTTGAGGCCTCGATCCTAGAGGAGGGCGAAAAGATCGTCATCGACCTAGGCCTTAGCAAAATCCATCCCGAGATAATGAAACTAATCGGCAAGCTAAAATTTAGAGCCAGCTACGGACAAAACGCCCTAGCGCACAGCCTCGAGGTAGCCCATCTAGCCGGTATCATCGCAGCCGAAACGGGCGGAGACGAAAAGCTAGCCAAAAGAGCAGGCTTGCTACACGATATCGGCAAGGCCTTGACGCATGAATTTGAGGGTAGCCATGTCGATCTGGGCGCTGAAATTTGCAAACGCTACAAAGAACATCCCGTCGTCATAAACGCCATCTACGCCCACCACGGACACGAGGAGGCAACTAGCGTAGAAAGCGCCGCCGTTTGCGCTGCGGACGCCCTAAGCG
>CAUQCZ010000143.1:0-4017 GCA_963516335.1 uncultured Campylobacter sp.
AAATTTGCCCGTCAAATTTGGCGCTCAAATTTTGATTTTGCTCGTTCGTCGCGGGTCTGGTTAGTAAAATCTCGTAAGTAAAATTTGGCGCTAAAGAGCCGTTTTTTGGCTCGACGGCGATCTTAAAACATCCGTTTAACCCGTCAAATTCCGGCTCAAATTTAAGGGCGTATCTGGCGTCAAACCTGCGCTGGCTAGCCTCGATCTCGTTTATATTTTCATCGACGTTTTGGTATCGTTCGAAGTAAAACTCGTCCATCTCCACGGGGTTTTTCACGGCCAGAATGATGGTCGCTACGCAGGAGGCGACTATCAAAATAAGCGAGATAACGATAGTGTGAGGCCAGTAGTTTTTAGCCATTTTTCCTCCTAAATTTTCTAAACGCGGCGACGCAAACGACGAGAGCGATAGAGCCGTAGATAAAAATCCTAAACGCATCAAGCGTCAGGCGGTTTTGGCTACCGATAGCGTTTTGCAAGCTAACGCCTTTGCTCGCGGCGATCTGTTCGGCAAGATCCGCGTAGCCGTTTAAAAGGGCGGCGTTAAAGATATCTTTGCCGTTTTTGGACGCTAGTATCGGCAAAATAGAGCCCGAGCTTGGATAGGGGCTTAAAATTTTTTCTTTATCAAAAAGCTTTAGCGTCTGGGGATCGGCAAAAATTTCCACCTTATGCTCCGCTTTAGCAAGCATCAAAAGCGCGTAAGGCGGTGTTAAATTTAGCTGCGCGGCCGCTTCTTTTAGCGTTTTACCCCCTAGGCTCTCATAAACCGCAACCCCGGCAAACACGCCGCTTTTGCTAGCTAACTCCTCGCCCAAAACCGCGATTTTCTCGCTCACGGCCGGGCTTAATATATTTTGATTTATCAAGACTATCTCGCGAGGCAAATTTGAACCCTGCAAAGTCGCCGCACCGTAAAAAATAAAAAGCAAAAAGATAAAAAAGGTGCGGGTCAAATTTGCAAATTTGAGCATGAGGAAGCGAAAAAAGATAGTTAAATTTGAGCGAGCGTAATTTATAAATTTCATCGGCCAAGTCGCGTATTTTCGCGCAAAAAACAAAGCGAGCCGCTAGGATTTAAGCGTAAAATTTGAAAAAGAGCGGCAAGGTCTGCGCTCTTTGATTTATCAAATTTCATCCCACAAAAAGGTGATTTGGCGTTAGCACCGCCCACGCCGTAAATGCCGCCGCCGCAATGAGTCCGGCGACGATAAATTTCTCCAAAATCGCTTGCATATTTACTCCTTTACGCGCACTTGCTTGGCGTTATCCGCGCTTTTCATCTTTAGCTCGGAGGCGTTTAGCGAGTAGGGTTTTTGCGCGACTTCTTGCTGCAGCTTGATCGCGTAGTACGTGAGTGCCGCTAGGATCGCTAGCAGCAGGCTGGTCGCGATGAGTAGCCCCGTCACGCCGTGTAGACCGAAAACGTTTCGATTCGTGTTTTCCATTTATTCTCCTTTAGAAAGCGAGATGACGTACTCACCGACGGCTTTTTGCTGCAAGGCGTTTAGCCTGCCGTCGCTAAATTTAGGCATCGTACCGATAGTGCCCTTTTTGCCGCGCTGCAATACGTCCTCGACAAACTCGGCCGTGCCGTATTTAGATAGATCAGGAGAGTTGCCCTCCATGCCTTTGCCGTCCTCGCCGTGGCAGGCTGCGCAGGTAGCAAAAAGCTCCTTGCCCGTTTCTACCAAATTTTCGTTTTTAGTCTTTTTTATGCCGGAAATTTCTTTAGCTATGTAGGCCGCGATCGCTTTTGCGCCCTCCTCGTCAGCCATGCCCGCAGGCATCTCGCCCATCGGGTACTCAAGGCCTTTTGAGCCGTTCATTATCGTATCAAATATCCCCTCTTCGCTACCCCATTTAGAAAGGTCTGCCGCCTTGCCGTTTATACCGTCGCCGGTTATGCCGTGGCAGGAGGAACACTGCACCAAAAACAGACTCTCGCCCATAGCGTGAAGCGTCTTGGCGTCCACGTTTGCGAAGCGTTTTTCAAATTTAGCGTTTGCGGCGGCGACTTCTTCGTTGTATTCGCCGATTTGCGAGTAGGAGTTTACCGGATAGCCCGCAATCATATACCACAAGGCCCAGACGATACATATCGCATAAACTATCGCCCAGCCCAGCGGTACGGGATTTTTGTACTCGCCTATGCCGTCCCAGCTATGCTCGCTTAGCTTGGCATCCGGTTTTGCTACCTTCATCTGCCCGACCAAGCGACTTACGACGAAAACCGTGGCTAAAACGATGGCAATAGCTCCGATAAGCCCCAGTAAATTTACGTTATCTTCTAAATTAAACCATTGCATTATTTTTCCTTTTTAGCGTTTTGCTCTATGGACGCAGACTCTAAAATTTCCTCGTCTATGCCGTCTTTTAGGGCGAGGTCGGAGTATCTTTCGTAGTTTCGCCTGCCGCTCTTTTCGGATCTATAAAGGTGAAAATAGTATCCGTAAAGAAGCGCGGCGCACACGGCTAGAAAGATAAAAGCTCCGTATCCTTGGATATCTCTTAGAGTCTGCGCATCCATAAATTTGCCTATTTTAAGCTATTTAGATAGGCGATGAGCGCCACTATCTCGCGGATCTCTCCGCGCTCAAAGGCCTTTTTGACTTCTTCGTCCTTCATCTCCTCAACTATAGCGGCGGCTTCTTCTTTGGCGGCTGCTTGCGCCTCCTCATAGGTGCCTAGTCTTGGCATACCCTCTACGTCGTACGGTACGCCAAATACCTTTTTCGTCGTTACCGCCTCGCCGTATGCCGTCTCAATATCGGCGTTGTTGCTAAAGTGATGCTTATAAGCAGGCATTATAGAGCCCGGCACCACGGAGGTCGGCTCTTTCATATGATTTTCGTGCCAGTCGGTGGTGCGGTAGTTACCCACGCGCCAAAGGTCGGGGCCGGTTCTCTTTGACCCCCAAAGATGCGGGCGGTCAAACGCATACTCGCCGCTAAGCGAATACATGCCGTATCTATCGGTCTCGGCCTTAAAAGGTCGAATTTGCTGCGTATGGCAGGCGTTACAGCTATCTTTCATATATACGTGTTTGCCAGCAAGCTGTAAAACGGTCGGCGGCTTGGTACCCTCTAGCGGCCTAGCTCTGTTGGCAAAATCAGGCAAAATCTCGATCACGCCCGCATAGGCGATAAATATAAAAACCATAACCGCGAAAAAGAAGGGATTTTTTTCTAACCAACTAAACATTAGCAACCTCCTTTACGCCAGCAGGACTCGCGCTTAGCGGCTCTTTTTCGAGCGCTTTGGCGCCAAAACTCTTGTAGATATTATAAACAAATATAAAAAATCCAAGCAGATAAAGCAGTCCGCCCACGGCTCTGATCCAGTAGTACGGCACGATGTTTATCACCGTATCGATAAACGAGTAGGCTAAATTTCCGTATTCGTCCGTCGCGCGCCACATCATACCCTGAGTGATGCCCGCGATCCACATTGACGAAAAGTAAAGCACTATGCCGATAGTTTGTATCCAAAACTGAGTTTCCATCAAGGATTTTGAGTAAATTTCGCGTTTAAATACGCGAGGAGTCATGTGATAAAGCGCCGCCATCGTCATAAAGCCGACCCAGCCTAGCGTACCGTCGTGCACGTGTCCGGGCACCCAGTCGGTAAAGTGGGCTAGAGCATTTACGGACTTGATCGCTAAAATCGGCCCTTCAAGGGTAGAAAACATATAAAACGTCGAGCCTAAAATCATAAATTTGATAAGAGGATTTTCTCTAAGCTGCTGCCACTCGCCGCGCATCGTTAGAAGCATATTTATCGCAGATCCCCAGGACGGCAGTATCAAAACCACCGAAAACACAGAACCCATCGTCTGCATCCAGTCAGGCACCGCAGAGTAGATCAGATGGTGTCCGCCCGCCCAAAGATAAAGGAACATTAGGCTCCAAAACGAGAAAATCGAAAGCTTGTAAGAAAATATCGGCTGACCGCTCTCTTTAGGAAGGAAGTAGTAAATTTGAGCGATTATCGGCACGGTAAATACAAACGCCACGG
>CAUQCZ010000144.1:0-3988 GCA_963516335.1 uncultured Campylobacter sp.
AACAAAAAAAGCACCTGACTTTACAGCTGCGGCGGTTTTAGGAAACAATCAAATCGTAAATGATTTCAACCTATATAAAAATATCGGCGAGAAAGGCGCGGTAGTATTTTTCTACCCTATGGACTTTACTTTCGTTTGCCCTAGCGAGATCATCGCGTTTGATAAGAGATACGACGAATTTAAAGCTCGCGGTATCGAAGTTATCGGCGTTTCGACAGATAACCAATTCTCTCACTTCGCTTGGAAAGAAACTCCGGTAAACAAAGGCGGCATCGGCCAAGTTCGCTACCCGCTAGTAGCTGATATGACTAAGTCTATCGCTCGCGGTTTTGACGTACTTTTAGAAGATGCGGGCGTCGCTCTTCGCGGTAGCTTCTTGCTTGATAAAGACGGTACTGTTCGCCATGCGGTCATCAACGACCTTCCGCTTGGAAGAAACATCGACGAGATGATAAGAATGGTCGATACGATGCTATTTACGAACGAGCACGGAGAGGTTTGCCCTGCCGGTTGGAACAAAGGCGATAAAGGTATGAAAGCCGATACGGCAGGCGTCGCAGACTACCTATCTCACAACGCAGACAAACTATAATCATCCAAATTTAAGGGCGAGCTCTCGCCCTTTTCTCCCCTCTTTTTACTCACTTCACAAAATTTTTAACGAAATACGCAAAAAATTTAAACTAAAAACAAAATAAATTTACTATAATAGAGGAAATTTCTAAAATCTCGCAGAAGGGAAACCTCTAAATGATCAACACCGATAACGGCGATTCTATGATCTTAGAAGGCGCTATTAGCGTATTTTCAAGGGTTCTAAAAGACAACCATCAAATTCATTTTTTAAATTTATACAACGGCGTAAAGGTCGAGTGTCAAGGTAGCGTGATAGCCGTCGAGGATGAGACCGTGGTCTGCAAGGTGACGCTAGAGCAGATTTTGGCCATGAAAGAGGAAAAAAACGCCTACATCGTGCGCGATGAGTACTTCGCCGAAAATTTAAGAGCCGATATCGCGGGATTTGATTTGTCGAATTTGACCGTGACGCTTAGAGATTTTATCTACATGCACAACCTGCATGCAAATTTGCGAAAATATCAGCGCGTCTATCCAAACCGCTACACTAAGGTCTCTCTTGCTCAAAACGGCAGCGCGGTACAGGGGAATTTATACGATATCTCCGAGGGCGGACTCGGCGTCGTTAGCGCCGATGACGGAGAGTTTAGGGACGGCGAGCAGGTAAATGCTAAATTTGAGCTCGGACTTTCCGACTGCGAAAGCGGATCTTGCGAAAAAGTAGACGTCGATATCGATCTAAAGCTAGTTACGGCGCTAAAATACAAAGGCGCCATGAGATACTGCTGCCAAGTGATGAATAAACAAAACGCGCATCAAAATATCGTAAAATTTACCGACAAGCGCGTAAAAGAAACCCTCGAAGAGCTCAAAGAGCAGCTAAAAACTTACCAATAAATTTAACGCAAAATTAAAAGGCAAGCCTCGCGCTTGCCTTTTTAAATTCTACCCGCCTCGCTTTCAAATTTATCCAATAGCTTCACCCGAAATTTAATCAAAAATCAGTAAAATAGCCCAAAATTTACAAGGAAGCACATGAAAACCATCCAAGAAAATTTAAAGCTATTTTACGTCGGTCTCAAAAACAAAGAGCCGTTTTTTTATAAAAACAAAGACCTCACGACGCACGCAGCCATCATCGGAATGACCGGTAGCGGTAAAACGGGCCTTGGCATCAGTATCCTAGAAGAAGCCTGCATCGATAACATCCCGACCTTTATAATCGACCCAAAAGGCGATATGACAAACCTCGCCTTAGCGTTCCCGCAGATGAGTGCGCAGGATTTTGCGCCCTACGTCGATGAAAACGAAGCGCAAAACAAAGGCATGAGCGCGGATGAGTTTGCCGCTAGCGAAGCGCAGATGTGGAAAAACGGCATCGAAGGCTCGTTTCAGAGCTTGGAGCGCGTAGGGCTCTTTAAAGATAGCGCCGAGCTAAAAATTTACACGCCAAAGAGCAGTAGCGGCGTCGGCGTAGCGCTGCTCGGGGATTTTGCCCGTCCGAGTTTAGACGTAGGCAGCGAGGAGTTTAGCGAGTACGTCGGCTCTCTAGCTAGCTCGGTGCTATCGCTTGTGGGCATAGAAAACGACGTAAATTCAAAAGAACACCTGCTCATCTCAAACATCTTTATAGATAAATTTGGCAGTGGCGCGGACGTGAGCTTAGAGGAGCTCATCGGCTTTATCGCGACGCCTCCATTTACCAAGATCGGCGTGTTTGACGTGGAGAAATTTTACCCAAGCTCCGAGCGCATGAAGCTAGCCGTCAAGATCAACACGCTGCTTGCAAGCCCCGATTTTCGCGCGTGGCTAAGCGGCGAGCGACTCGATATCTCAAAGATGCTTTTTAACGCAAACGGCAAAGCAAAGTGCAATATCTTTACGATCTCGCACCTAAAAGATAGCGAGAGGATGTTTTTCGTGAAGCTGCTGCTAAACGAGATCATCGCGTGGATGCGCAAGACCGAGGGTACGAGCTCGCTTCGCGCGGTGCTTTATATGGACGAGATTTTTGGATTTTTCCCGCCAAACGGCAACCCGCCTAGCAAAACTCCGATGCTAACTCTACTCAAGCAAGCCCGCGCGCACGGCCTTGGCGTGATACTGAGCACCCAAAACCCGGTCGATCTAGACTATAAAGGCCTTAGTAACATCGGCACGTGGTTTATCGGGCGCTTGCAAACCGCGCAGGATAAGGCGCGCGTGATAGACGGTATGACGGGGCTTGCGGGCTCTGCGATGGATAAAGGCGAGATAGAAAATCTCATCTCAAATTTGCAAAAGCGCAATTTCCTCTTAAAAAACATCCACGAGGACGGGCTATCCGTCATCTCGACGCGCTGGGCTCTGAGTTACCTAAAAGGACCGCTTAGCCGCGAGCAGATTTCAAATTTGATGAAAGAGCAAAAGGGCGGGTCAAATTTGAGCGGATCAAACCCGGCAAAAATCTCAAATTTCGCCGCCAAGCCGGTGCTATCGCCCGATATCGCTCAAATTTACGCCGCAAGCTCAAATTTGCAGGAGGGCGGCGAGCTAGAGGGATATCTTTACGGCGAAGCCAAAGTGCGATTTTACGACGCCAAAAAGGGGCTTGACGAGGTTCGCGAGGTAAATTTCACGCTAAGGCTGGATGAAGCTCAAAAAAGCGCCGACTGGAGCGAAGCTAGCGAAAATGTGCGTTTTACCGCGGTTGCAGAGCCGAATTTCAAGCTCTCATACGCGCCGCTGCCGGGCTTTGTCGCGGGAGCTAAAAATTTCAAAGAGCTAACCAAAAATTTTAAAGAATTTATCTATAGAAACTACAAACTTAGGCTCTTTAGCGCGCTAAATTTAAGCTCGGCGCCGGGCGAGAGCAAGGAGGAGTTTTACGTCCGTTTGGCCGATAAATGCAATGAAATTTTAGAAGCGCAAACGGCCAAGCTCACGGCGGAATTTGACAAACAAAAAGTGCGCCTAGAGGAGAAACTAAACCGCTCGGTGGCAAAGCTAGAAAAAGAGCAGCGAGACTTTAAAAGCAAGGGGATCGAGACCGCGATCTCGGTGGGAGCTAGCATTTTGGGCGCGATTTTCGGCAAGGGGCTGCTAAGTAGCGGCAACATCGGCAAGGTCGCGACCTCCGCGCGCTCGGCAAATAGCGTGCTAAAAGAGCGCAGCGACGTCAAACTAAGCGAGCAAGAAGTCGCCCAGCTAAACGCGCAGATCGAGGAGCTGATGGCGAAATTTGAAGAAGATGCTAGCGCCCTAAAAGCCAAAAACGACGTGCAAAACATAGAAGTGACGGAGGTGGAGGTGGGGCCGAAGAGTAGCGATATATACGACGAAAAGCTCTATCTTCTTTGGAAATAAATTTAGCGGCTTGTCTTTTGAGCGTCTTTGAATGAGTTTGAAATTTTAAGTCTGCGGCAGACTACTT
>CAUQCZ010000145.1:0-3955 GCA_963516335.1 uncultured Campylobacter sp.
GCTCAGAGCTAGGCTTACCCGCGACGGGCTTTTTATAGTAGAGCACCTCTTTGCCGCCGACGGTTTCAAATTTTAGCTCAGACTCCTCGATACCGCATTTTTTAGCAAAGCTTAGCGCAGCCGGCGTCCAGGCGCCGTCTTTTTGCGCGACTTGTCTAGGCGCACCGATAAACTCGCTAAATCCATCCTCCTGACGTACCGCAAATTTCGGGTGATAAAACGCGATCCTACGCGGCGTGTAGTAAAACTCGCACTCGCTGTCCAGGCCGTTTTGCGCTAGCGTCTCGCGCCATTTTGCCGCGACATTGCCGCACTCTTTTAAAAACGGGATCGCCGGCAGCTCCTCGACGCCGATCTCCACGATCAGTTCTTTTGTTTCGCTCATTTTTTATCCTTTTTTAAATTTTGTCTTCTTTTGCTTCTCTC
Organism: uncultured Campylobacter sp.; assembly: GCA_963516335.1. Taxonomy (GTDB): domain Bacteria; phylum Campylobacterota; class Campylobacteria; order Campylobacterales; family Campylobacteraceae; genus Campylobacter_A. The sequence continues at coordinate 427 of CAUQCZ010000145.1, forward strand.
AAGCGTCTGCGTGACGAATCCGCGCATCAAAAATATCGTAAAAAGCACGAATGCGCCAAGCATCACCGCGTCAATTATCTTCATTGTCTATCCAAATTTGAGGTTCGTTTTTATAATTCACGACGCGAACGGAGGTAAAAATCGCCTCTTTTTCGTTGCGCGGTTTGCCCTTTGCGCCGTAAATTTTAATATCTCCGTACGGCGTGTATAGTCTGCCGTTTCGCACTTCGCCGCCGATACGGCTAAACACGTCGCCGGGGCGCGCTTGTTTTAGGTTTTTAGCCTCCAGCATCTGCTCACGGGGATCTTGCGTTTCTTCGTAAATTTTCACCGCATAATGCGAGCTAATCTCAAGATTTCCCTTAAACTCGTCTAGGCGGTTTACCGCTACGTCCATGACCTGGCCGGGCTTTGCGTCGTTTTTTGGCTCGTACACGTAGATACCGCGCTTATCTTGCGCTAGCGTAAAGCCTTTTTTGTCCTTTTGCACGACCGTAGCGCGTTTTAGCAAAACGGGTAAATTTGACTTTTTTGACAGTTCGCCGACCCGCGCTTCGGCGATATTTTGCAACGTATTTTTAGCGTTTTTATCAAAATTTAGCCTAAAAACCAGCGCGAAATGATCCGAAATTTGCTCTCCATCTCGCTCAACCTTAAAACTGTTTAAAACGTAATTTTGACCAAGCGCGTCTTTTGAGAGCAGGACGTGATCGAGCGCATTTAGGCTCGTGTGCGAGTATCGCTCGTGCTTTGGCAAAAATGCCCAAAGATTGGTTAAATTTTTACTAGCCTCTAGATCGCCCAGCAGCTCTTTATCTCCGTAAGGCGTATTAAAATCGCCCAAAACCACGACCTTTTGGGTATCCGCTAAGGCTGATTTTAGCGTGACAAAAGCCGTTTTTCTCTGCTTTAACGGATTTTTCCTAGCCGGAAAATGTAAATTTAAAAGGCTAAATTTTTGCCCATTAACCTCAAAATCAAGCTTCAAAATGTCCCTTGTTTTTACGTTTGGCACGCTAAAAATCTGCGTTTTTTCAGGCTTTACGCGAGAGATGACGGCTAGGCCTACGGGGCCGTTTTTACCCTTTGAAAAGGCAAAATATTTATAGCCCGCCTCCTTCATCAGCTCTTTTAAAATCATTTCGTTTTCTATCTCTTGAAGCGCGATGATATCGGCGTTTAACTCTTTTATCTTTGCGCTTACGGCTTTAAATTTAGCGCTTGCTTTTTTCTCGTTCCACCCCGATTTGCCGACGACAAAATCCTTATACTCGCTGCCGTCGTTTTTGGCGTCAAATAAATTTTGCACGTTAAACGTAGCAATCTTTAGCTCGGCGCCCGCCGCAAAAACGGCGAAAAACAGGGCCGAAAAAAAGAGCGCAAAAAGCCTATTTACCGCAAATTTCATAGCGCGCCTCCAAGGCCTGACTGGGCGAAATTTTGCCTGATAGCCTCATACGCGATAATGCCCGCGCTCGTGGCTAAATTTAAGCTCCTGCCCTGTTCGCCCATTGGGATTTTGATCGCGTTTGCGAAATTTCGTTCCATCAGCTCCATAGGCAGCCCCGTACTTTCGCCGCCGAAAAACAGAAAATCGCCCTTTTTAAACTCCGCTTCAAAATAAAATTTACGCGCCTTCGTCGTCGCATAAAAAAATCTATCCTCGTAAGCGGCATTTGCGCGCAAAAACTCGTCCAAATTCTCCCAAATCACCGGATTTAGCAGCGCCCAATAATCAAGTCCCGCGCGCCTAACGGCCTTTTCGCTGATGTCAAAAACGGTCGGCTTGATTATATGAAGCTTAAGGTTTGCATTTACGCACATGCGGCCGATCGAACCCGTATTTTGTGGGATTTGAGGATGAACGAGGACGATATTAAACATTTAAAAAGCCGCCTTAGCCGGCATTTTAAAAGCCGCAAAAGCGCTTGCAGGGCCGCGTAAATTTGAGCTTTTTGTAAGGCTTGTAAATTTTATTAAGTAGTATTTAAAAATATCACCGCAAGCATATCGCGACGGCTCTTTTTTATTTTGAAAATTTATAATTGAGATTTTTTCCACTTTCGCCTCTTTAAAATAGGGCTTGATTTTAGCCAATTTGCGCTTTTAACTAGGTTAATTTTTAAGCGCGACTTGACTTTTTGTTTAAAAATTTTTCTATCGCCAAATCCTGCCTGCGCCTTATTTCGGCACCGATTTCAGCGCCTTTAAAGCCTTGTTTTAAAATCTCGGCCGTGTTAGTAGCGGGCTCAAATTTAGCTTCAAAAACGCCTAGGCTTTTGGCTCTTTTTATGAGGCTGGGCGAGTTTAGCCCGAGCCAGCTTTTTAGTGGTTTATCTAGCGCGATTTTAAGCAACTCGCCATCACTTGGACGCCGCGCAAAAAACGGCTCTTTAACGCAGGCTTCAAAGCTTTTTGGCAGTCCCAAATCATAAAAATTTTTAACGCCGAAGTAGCCGTTTAAAAGATATAAAAACTCGCGCTCGTCCTTTTTGCCGTTTTGTTTGGGTAGAAACTTAACCGCGCTTTTGAGTTTTTCGGCAAATTTTTCCGCCTCGGCGTGGCTAAAATTTAGCCCGAAAATTTTGCCCAAAAGACCTAGCTTGTAAAGATATAAAAAGCCGATTTCTTGAAATTTAGCGCCGAAAAGCTTCATCAGCTCGCCGTTTATGCGCTCGCGGCTAAGATCTGAGATACTTAGGCGTTTCATCAGCCCCAAACTCTCCCGCGCGATACGAAAATTTAGCCGCGCGCTAAACTGCACTGCCCGTAGCACCCGCAGGCTATCTTCGGCGAATTTTTCATCGTCGATATGGCGCAAGATACCGCGCTTTAGGTCGCGCTCTCCGCCGTAAAAGTCCAAAAACGAGCCGTCAAAGATATTTATCATCATAGCATTTACGGTAAAGTATCGGCGCAAAGACTCCGCGCGCTCGTTATAGGCGTATGATACTTCAAAAGCCTTGTGCCCCTCGCCCGTTTTGTTTTCGGTTCGCGGTAAAGAAAGATCGAAATTTTTAAATTTATAAACGAAGTAGTTTTTGCCCACGCCGCAAGCGCCGATTTGCACCATCAGAGCGTCAAATTTAGCCGGGTCGATACCATAAATTTCAACGTCAAAGTCGGAGATTTTTTTACCGAGCATCGCGTCGCGAACGCAGCCGCCGACGATATATGCGCGCTTAGTGTGGGGTGCGAAAAAATCTCGCAACCATTTTAGATTTTTATTTTTGCAGATTTTCGAGCCGATTTTCGACATTTGCCAGCACGAATTCTAAAAATTTAAGCGTGAGCGAGAGCCTGTCTTTTAGATTTTCCTCGCTAGTCGCGTTTAGCCCTTCAAAAAGCACCAAAACGCGCTCTTTTAGGTTTTTTAGAAATATCTCCTCGCCCGTAAAATTCGCAACCTCGACCTCAAAGGCTTTTTGCGGCGCGGCGCTCAGGGTAGACTCCTCTACACCGTCAAATTCCGCCGCCGTTTTTTGCGAGCTTATCGCGCTATCCAAAGCCGCCTCAAACTCGCTAGCCT
>CAUQCZ010000146.1:0-3928 GCA_963516335.1 uncultured Campylobacter sp.
ACGAAGCCAAGATGATAATGGTCGGCCACATCTACCTCATGCAGCGCGACGCCGAGCTACCGGCCTCGCTCTCGCCGGCGATCATCGACGGCTTGCTGCGCGGCGAGCTCAAATTTGACGGCGTAGTCATCAGCGACGACATGCTTATGGGTGGGCTAAAGGACTTTACGCTGCAAGAAAAGGTGATAAACTTTATCAACGCGGGAGGCGACGTGATGCTCTTTAGCGACTACAAGATAGACGGGCGCAGGACCGCGGAGCTCGTCACGCAGCTAGTCGTGGACGCGGTTGGCGCCAAGCAGATACCAAAAGAGCGTATCGAGGAATCCTACGAGCGGATAATGAAGCTAAAAAATAGCATAAAGTAGGCTGTTTAAGGGGTAAATTTGAGCTTTTTCACGGAGTTTGTTTGCGGTTAGTCGGTCCGCGCGGCGACCGAAGTCAAATTTGCCTTTTTGTCTCTTTTTGTAAATTTGAGTTCAAATTTGGCGCGAATTTTAAATTTGAACTCAAATTTATAGCCCAAATTTTGTCTTAAAAATCGCTCAGACAAAATATAAATTTACCTCGCAGTACCCGCACCGCTTTGGCGCAAATCGCAGTTTATAAAACGACCGAAGTATCCACTGGCAAAAATCAAATTTACGCCAAACAGTCGGTTTGCGAAAAATCAGTATTAAATTTATCATTATTGGGCTCAAATTTAAGCTTTTAAAATTAATCTTGGTGTATAATCTAGCCTTAAGAAAAATAATAAAAATTCCAAATTTAAGGAGCAACAAATGGACGAGGTAGCAGCAAAAGTCGAAGCGCTAAAAGACGAAATGGTGAAAAATAGGCGGTTTTTTCACTCGCATCCCGAGACCGGTTTTTTCACGTTTTTTACGACGGCAAAGATCGCTAGTGAGCTAAAAAAGCTAGGCTACAGCCTGAAAATGGGACGCGAGATAATGAAACCCGAAGCCAGAGCAGGTCTTGGCAGCGAAAAAGATAAAGAGAAGTACCTAGAGCGCGCAAAAAGCCTGCTAAGCGCCGACGAGCGCGAGTTTTTACCTGTGATGGAGGATGGGCTAACGGGCGTAGTAGCCGAGCTTGATACGGGTAGGCCGGGCAAGACGCTTGCGTTTAGATTCGACATCGACGGCGTGGACGTGACCGAGAGCAAGGATGAGGCGCATAGACCGTTTAAAGAGGGCTTTAGAGCCGATATAGACGGCATCACGCACGCCTGCGGGCACGACGGGCACATCACGATCGGCCTTGCGATGGCTAAACTCATCGCGCAAAATTTGGACGATTTTAAAGGCAAATTTAGATTTATATTTCAAACCGCCGAGGAGGGCACCAGAGGCGCCGTGCCGATGGAGCAAGCAGGCGTGCTAGATGGCGTGGACTACCTGCTGGGCGGCCACATCGGCTTTCAGGCAAAGACTAGCGGCGGCATCATCTGCGGTACGAACAAGCTTCTTGCGACGTCGAAATTCGACGTAAATTTCACGGGCAGATCGGCTCACGCGGCGGGCGCTCCGCAAGAAGGCGCAAACGCCCTACTAGCCGCAGCCCAGGCGGCTCTAGCCATGCACGGTATCACGCGCCATGCTGACGGCGTCACGCGCATAAACGTGGGCGTTTTGCGAGCGGGCGAGGGGCGAAACGTCATCGCGCCAAACGGCTACATCGCCTGCGAAACGCGCGGCGAAACGACCGAGCTAAATGAATTTATGTTTAAAAAATGCATGGACATCGTCGCGGGCGTCGCGCAGATGTACGGCGTGCAGTACGACGTGAAGCTAACCGGCGGCACGAGCGGAGGCGATAGTAGCAAAGAGATCACCGATATCTACGAGCGCGCCGCGCGCCAGTCGCCTTTTATCAAAGACGAGCTCATCGTGCGGGATCTAAATTTCGGCGCTTGCGAGGACTTCGCGCACTTTATGCACGCCGTGCAAAAAGCAGGCGGCAAGAGCGGCTATCTGATGATCGGCACCAAGCTTGCCGCAGGGCATCACAACGGAGCGTTTGACTTTGACGAGAGCGCGCTACTATCGGGCACGGACGTGTTTTTACGCTCGGCGTACGCGATAAACGGCAAGGACGCGTGAGGCTAATTTTGAGTCAAATTTAACGAATTTGCGTCGCTTGCGGTTAGTTTGGACGAGACGGCGCAAATTTGCTTATTTAGATTTTTGTGCCGTCGGTCGGTAAAATTTGCGCCGTTTGTACGTTTGTGAGCGTTTGTTTGGTTATGCCAACTTGGAGAGGTATGGGTTGATAAAATTGTGCTCGCTTGGGTGGCGGATTTGGGACTAAAATTCGATATAAATTCAGCTTAGGTTTGATTTTGAGGCTGAATTGGATCGCCCGAGAGATAAGATTTAGCTGATTTTGAAATTTAATTAAAGCCATGTGACTATCAGGTTTGGCGATTTACGAGATGCTGCGATTCGTATTTTGTCACAAATTTCAATTCTTTTAATTTTTCTAAATTTAATAGTTTTACATAAATCGGCTTTTTGATAAAGTTTTTGAAGTCTATTTGTATATATTTGTCAAAAACAACAATATCTTGGTGTAAAAATTTGTATAATACTTTTTTGGTAAATTAAAATATTAATGTAAAGGTATAAAATGTATAAAATAACAATTGCTGATTTTTTATTTAATATTCCTCTGTACAGCAAAATAGAGATATGTGATTTTTTATTAGATGATGACCCTCAATACCTATTATATAAAGATGTTAAGTTAAAAAATAATCCATATAACTACATATCTCTGTTTGAAAATTTTATGATTGAATATTTTAATACAGAAGAAACTTTCGATGGATATAATCCGTATATCAAACAAGATACTACATATGAAATTTTAAAATTATCTCATTTTGATAGTGAAGGAAGATACTATAGTGGTATATATAGTGGTATACAGTATCCATTCAACATAATAATGATTCTGGTGAAATGCAAAAGAACTAACCGAATTTTTTATTTTACTATTTTTGCTGATTTTGAAAATTGTTCAATAGTAAAAACGGGTCAGTATCCATCAATAGCGGATTTTCATATATCAAAAATAAAACAATATAATAGTATATTGCAAAAAAACCAGCAAAAAGAATTTACAAAAGCTATAGGTCTTGCAGCTAATGGTGTCGGCGTTGGCTCTTTTGTTTACCTAAGAAGAGTATTTGAATGTCTTATTTTTGATTGTTTTAATAAAAATAAAACGAATTTGGAAATAACCGAGGAAGAGTTTAAAAAACTAAGAATGAATGAAAAAATAGAAAAATTATCAAGATATCTCCCTGATTTTTTAGTAGCAAATAAAAATATATATTCTATATTAAGTAAAGGAATTCACGAATTAGACGAAGAAGAATGTTTGAAATATTTTGATATATTAAAGGGCAGCATAGAAATAATTCTTGATGCTATACTAGAAGAGCATAATAAAGCACAAAAAGAAAAAAATATAAAAGAAAAGCTAGCATTAATGCAAGGTGTAGTTAAGAAATAAAAAGAGTTAATTCGACGTATGCATGAGAGATTTTGCGGCAGCCTTAACCACCGCAAAGTCAAATTTTAAATTTACGTCAAATTTAATCGGATCACGCCACGACGTTTGGAAACTCAAACACCGTTTTTCCGCTTTTTATCGTGATTATCGCCGCGCCTTTTAGCATTTTGCCTAGCAGCGGGGAATTTTGGGATTTTGATTTATTTAGGTTTTTGTCGTAGAGATACTCGAAACCCGGATCGATTATCGCGATGTCGGCGAGGTAGCCCTCCGCGATCACGCCTTTGTCTTTTAGTTTTAAAATTTTAGCCGCGTTATAAGACGTCAGAGCCGCCATTTTCTCGTAGTCTATCACGCCGTCTCTAACTAGATCGAGCGTCATAGGCACGAGGGTTTGCAGGCCAAGGAT
>CAUQCZ010000147.1:0-3905 GCA_963516335.1 uncultured Campylobacter sp.
CGTGGGGATATTTTTAGAGCCCGGAGCCGGCCTTGGTATCACGGGTGCGGCGTCTGCGCAGGCTAAAGCGGCTAATGCGCCTTCTATGTCGCAAATTTTAGTAAATCTTTTCCCGACTAACCCCATAGAAGCGATGGCAAAGGGCGAAATCTTGCAAATTATCACCTTTAGTCTATTTTTCGGCGTCGCGCTTTCGTTTGTAAAAGACAGCAAGGACGAGAGGTTAAGCAAACTGGGCCATCTCATCTACGACGTATTTGACGGGATAAACCACATAATGTTTAAAATCGTTAGTTGGATAATGCAGTACGCTCCTATCGGCGTTTTCGCGCTGATTTTTATCGTATTTTCAAAGCAAGGCGTCAAGGCTTTCGGCCCGCTGCTAGGCGTCACGATTAGTACTTATATCGGCTTTATCGCTCACGTAGCGCTGATTTTTACTTTGGCTTGCCTAGCTATAAAAATCAGCCCTTTGAAATTTCTAAATAAGGTAAAATCTCCGATGATAACGGCATTTGTTACCAGAAGCTCGGGCGGAACGCTGCCTATATCGATGAAAACCGCAGATGAAGATATGGGGATACCGAGGCAAATTTACGGCTTTGCCCTACCTGTCGGAGCAACCGTAAATATGAACGGCACGATCATATATCTTGGCATCTGCGCGATATTTATCGCAAACGCCGTCGGAGTGCAGCTTGACATGGGAGCAAAGCTAACTATCATTTTAACAGCCGTCCTTGCCGCCGTCGGAACCGCGGGAGTGCCGGGTGCCGGCGCTATAATGCTTTTGATGGTGCTTGAATCAGTCGGTCTAAAAGTAGAGAGCGGAAGCGCCGTAGCCGCAGCGTATGCGCTGATTTTGGGAATAGACGCAATCCTTGATATGGGACGTACGTCGCTAAACGTCGGCGGAGATATGTTAGGCGCGGTTTTCGTCGCTAAAAACGAAAATAGTCTTGATATGAGCAAATGGGAGTAGTTTGTGGCTAGAATTTGGCTATAATCAGATAAAAATTTAAAAAGGATTTATATGATTTTTATCGATGCTTGTTTGAAAAAGCCCACGCCTTATACGCCCGTTTGGATGATGCGCCAGGCGGGTCGGTATCTGCCCGAGTATATGCGAGTTCGCTCTGCGGCGGGGGATTTTCTATCGCTTTGCAAAGACTATAAAAAGGCAAGCGAAGTCACGATCCAACCGGTTGAAATTTTAGGCGTGGATGCGGCGATACTTTTTAGCGATATCCTAGTCGTGCCGCTTGAGATGGGTATGGATCTGCGCTTTGAAAAGGGCGAGGGGCCCGTTTTTTTAAATCCTATAAAAACCGCCGAGGATTTAGATGCTTTAGACGTAGATAAGGCGGTAGAAAATTTATCTTACGTTTATGATACGATCGGACTTACGAGGCAAAATTTAAGTGCAGATAAGGCGCTCATCGGATTTTGCGGAGCGCCGTGGACGATAGCTACTTATATGATAGAAGGCGGCGGAACGAAAACTTACGCCGTCTGCAAGAAGCTGCTTTATACGAACCCGGAGTTTTTACACCGAATTTTAGCTAAGGTTGCAGACGCGCTTACGCTCTACGTCAAGCGTCAAATCAGAGCCGGAGTAAATGCGGTGCAAATTTTCGATAGCTGGGCGGGCGCGCTGGAAGATAGCGCGTATATGGAGTTTGGCTGGAGCTATATCATGCGTATCGTAGATAGCGTCAAGGCTGAGTTTCCGGATATTCCGCTTATCGTATTTCCAAAGGGGATTAGCGGATATTTGGATCAAATTTCCGGAAATTTCGAGGTTTTGGGCGTTGATTGGAGCACGCCTTTAGCGCTTGCTAAGGCAAAGCTTAGCCCTCGCTACGTCCTTCAGGGCAATATGGAGCCTACTCGTCTTTACGATAAAAAGGCGATTGAAACGGGCGTGGAACGAATTTTGCAGACGATGAAGGGCGTGCCTCATATATTTAATCTCGGACACGGTATATTGCCCGACGTCCCGGTAGAAAACGCGAAATACTTCATCAAACTAGTACAAGAAAAAAGCGCAAGATAGCGTAAAAAAGGAGGAAAAATGAACAATCTAGGTATCAAATTTAAGATCATGACGATAGCTATCGTCGGTCTTTTAGGGCTTGGCATAATGAGCGCCTATATGCTAAACAGTATCGCAAAAACTCGCGCAAAAGCCGAGTATAGCGAGCAAATCGTGGATACGATCACGAATCAAAACAGCTTCATTCACGAGCTACAAAAGGAGCGAGGATTTAGCTCGGGAGTGCTAGCGGGCGGAGATAACGCTAAGCTACTGGCACAGCGAAAAAATGTAGACGCAGCGCTTGAAAAGCTAGCCGAAAAAAGCGAAATAGCTCCCGAGCTAGCTAAAGTCCGCTCCGAGGTCGATCAAAAAGGCAGCGATAATCCAATCGGCCGTATAACGAATATTTTAAGAAAAGAGGTTATCGCGATAAACGGTTATAGCGACAAGCTCGAGCCTAGCCTCGTAGATGATCTAAAGCGCATTATTATCGTAGGCGAGATAAAGGAGTCTTTCGGTATCTTGCGCGCTACGCTAAACGGAGTCTTTACTAAAAAAAGCATAAGTAAAGAGGACTACAACAAGGTAGTCGCGCTAAATAGCGTCATAAACAAATTTATGCAAGACTTCGACGAGTACAATCCTAAAGAATTTAGCGACGAATTTGATAATATCGCTAGAAAAAAGGCAGACTTTAACGACGCGATGAATATCATAAAAAACGTCGTAGCTACCGAGGATGCCTCTTACGATGCGCCTAAATGGTTTTCAAAGATAAGCATCTCTATAGACGCGATGAGAGAACTTGAGCTAAAGCTGCTAGAAGGTATGCAAAAAGACGCGAAGCAAATAAAAAGCGATGCGAATACTCAGATGGTCGTTAGCGTCTCGGTTATCGCGGTTTGTATCGCGCTAATGCTGCTTGTATCTATCCTAATCGGTAAAAATTTAATCTCCGGCATCGACTCGACTAAAAGCGGGTTGGTTAGATTTTTCGAGTTTTTAAACAACAAAACAGATAAAGCTCAGCTTCTAAATCGCGGTGGAAGCGACGAGATCGGACAGATGTGCGCGCTGATAAACGAGAATATCAAGCAAATCGAAGCAAATTTGGCGGAGCAAAACGGATTTATCGTCGAGGCAAACGCATTCGTAAATCAAATCGGCAAGGGCAACTATGCGGCTCAGCTAAACGCAAACACCTCAAATCCGGCGCTTAGTCAGCTAAAACAGACGTTTAAAGACTTACAAATCGCTCTAAAAAACGCTATAGCGGCAAACGGCGACGACGTGTTAAATTTGCTAGAAAGCTTTAAAAAGCAAGACTTTACTAAAAGGCTTGACGATGAGGGCAAGATGGCTACCGGTATCAACGCTCTGGGCGATGAGATAGCGGGTATGCTAAGAGCGAATTTGCAGCAAGCGCACACTCTTGAGGAAAAGGCGGAGTTTTTGGCTCGCTCGATGCAGCAAGTCACTCAAGGCGCTAGCTTGCAGGCAAACTCTTTACAAGAAAGCGCCGCCGCAGTCGAAGAGATGTCTAGCTCTATGAGCGCTATTAGTCAAAAAGCCGAGGACGTAACCCGCCAAAGCGAAGAGATTAAAAACATTATCGTCATAATCCGCGATATAGCCGATCAGACGAATTTACTCGCTCTAAACGCAGCCATCGAAGCAGCAAGAGCGGGCGAACACGGCAGAGGCTTTGCCGTAGTTGCCGACGAAGTACGCAAACTAGCCGAACGAACTCAAAAGAGCCTAGGCGAGATCGAAGCTAACGCAAACGTACTAGCCCAAAGCATCAATGAGATGAGCGAGAGCATCAGGGAGCAAACTAGCGCGATAAATATGTTAAACGAGTCCGTAG
>CAUQCZ010000148.1:0-3879 GCA_963516335.1 uncultured Campylobacter sp.
AAATCCCCCCCGCTTATGTACGTTTGATTAAAAAAAAAATCCTAAAAAACACGACTCCAGAGTTTATAAAATCAGCGCGCGGACTAGGCTATAAGATAGATGTTTCAAAATCTTAAAATCCCCATCTTAGCCACTTTTATCATCATGGCTTTGTTTATATTTCAAAGCTACGAGATTATAAATTTAAGCTCCAAAGACGAATACTCGAAAAATATGTTCGAGCTGCTGGAGTACGAGGGCAAAATCCGCAAAGTGCTCGATAAAAACGAGACTTTGCCTATCTCGCTTACCTATAGATACGGCGTTTTTGATCTCAAAGAAAAGCAGATCGTCTCAAATTTGGACGCGCGCCCGAGCGATTTAAAATTTATCACCCGTCAAGAAAACGGCTATCTTTTTTACAAGACCTATTTTAGCGCGGACGGAGAGTTTTATTATCTCGTGCTAGCCAAAAAGCAAAACGCGGCTAGGATTTTATTCGTCGCGGCTCTAACTCTTGCCTTTGCGCTCGTGGTCGTATTTTTTGCGCTTTATTTGTCGTTTGTTAGCGGTATAAAGCCCTATAAAGACGCTAAAAAATATATGAATAACTTTTTTAACGACGCGATGCACGAGCTAAAAACGCCGCTGGGAGTCATCGGCATAAACCTTGAGATGCTAGGCCTTGATAACAAATATGTCACCCGCATGCGCTCGGCTCTAAAGCAAATGCAAGTTACATACGAGGACACCGAGTACTACATCAAGCGCGGGTATATTTTGTTTCCGCCCGAGATTTTAAATTTGAGCGAATTTTGCCTCGAGCGAGCGCGGTATATGCGCGGCATCGCAATGGCGAAAAATATCAAAATTTACGACTTCATCGAGCCTGATTTGCAAATTTTCATGAGCAAGATAGAGGCGGGCAGACTGATAGATAACAACCTAAGCAACGCCGTAAAATACAGCCGCGAAGGAGCGATAATAAATTTGCGCCTTTTTGAAAAAAGCGGCAAAATCGTGCTCGTAGTCGAGGACGAGGGCGAAGGCATAAAAGATACGAGTAAAATTTGGAAACGCTATGTCAGAGATGAAGGCGTGCAGGGCGGCTTTGGCCTTGGGCTAAATATCGTACAGAGCATCTGCGTGAAAAACGGCGTAGAGTACGGCGTTAAAAGCGAACTAGGCAAAGGCAGCGTCTTTACGTATAAATTTTCGCCGTACTCAAAAAGCCTGCTTGACTAATCAAACCAAACGCTAAGCTTTGCTAAATTTCGCTCTTTTAAGTCCGAGTTAAAATAAATCACGAAGTATCCCACGCGCTCGCCCTTTGCGTCGTTCATCGGCTGGACGGTAAAGGCGTGCGAATCCGTCTGATAAAATCCGCCGCTTTTAAATTTGATATCCTTTAGCATCGGCAAGACGTTTAAATTTGCGTAGCTTTTATTTACGAAATGAAAGCCTTCGATGATGCCCTCGTCGCTGCTGTTTTGATAGGGCAGATCGCCGCCGGCGTCGAGTAATACGAAAAGATCAAGCCCTTGCTGCGAGAAAAAGTCGCTCAAATGCTTAAAATCAAGCAGCACCTCGATACTGCCGAGCATCTTTTTATCCTCAAATATCGGCGCGACCGACCTAATGAAAACTCCCGCGCGACCGACCTCGATGCCCGCGGCTACGCCGTTTTTAGCCTCGGCTAGCAGGTGGCGAAAGTTCGTTAGATCGTCGTTATACATCGGTATCCAGCTCCTAGCAAAGCTCCTCATCTCAGGTGTATGGATGTGAAATTTGGCATTTTCGTAAATCGGCACCTTGCTTAGCATTTTGGTAAATTTGCCAAGCGTCTCTAAGCACATCTGACGATTATTTTGGCTCATACATTTTTTCACGTGCTCGTTTTGCGCTAGCAGCGTCGCAACGGTCATCGCGGAGAGTTTTTCCTCTTCGATATTTTTATTTAAAATTTGTGTTTGGAAGTCGAGAAATTTTTTGATATTTTCCGTCTGCGTCTGCTCATCCCAGCGCGCCTTATAAACCGCCAAAACGCCTGCTACTACGATGATTGCGAGCGTTAGAAGTATTTTTTTATTCACGCTTTTTGCCTAGCTCGCGCGCTAAAATTTGAGAAAACTCGGCAAAATCAGGCAAATTTAGCTCGCCTTCGCGCTGCTTTTTGCCCCACATGGACTCCGGGAAAAAGCTATCGCCCTCAAACCTCGCCATCACGTGAAAATGCACGCGCGGCACGTAGTTGGCAAAGCTTGCGATGTTTATTTTGGTTGGATTATAAAATTTTCTCATTACTTTTTCGGTCGTTAAAACCGCTTCAAAAACCCTTTTTTGCGTCGCTTCGTCGCAGTCTGTTAGCTCCTTAAACGGCGTTTTGGTAAAAATTTTCACCCACGGTATCTCGCTCGTTTCGCGCTCAACGAAAATAAGCTCGTCTTCAAAAATCATTTTACGCTCCTTTTTGATAGCGATTTTAGCTAAATTTGAATTTTAATCTTTTTAAATTTATACTTCGGACATTTTGGTTTCGGCGCTTTAGGGCGGTAAATTTATAAAATTTGAAAGGAAATTTGAGCTTATGAGACGTTTTATTTCGCTCATATTTTTTGCCGCGCTAGCTTTTGGCGGCGAGCTAGCCGATCTGCGCGATGAGTGCGAGAAGGGAAACAAGGAGGTTTGCAGGAGTTTGTCAAACGCGATTAAAAATTTAGAGCTTGCCTGCGATGAAGGCGGCGAGAAAAACGCGATGGCGTGCGCTGGACTTGGCTATTTTTACGAATTTGACAAAGAATTTACAAAAGCCGTGCGATACTACGACAAGGCTTGTGGGCTGGGCACTGACAAAGCCTGCGTATATCTGGGGCTACTTTATCAAAACGGGCAGGGTGCGGCGCAAGATCGTAAAAAGGCAAACGAGCTTTTTGCTAAAGCTTGCGAAAAAGGCGTAGGCGAGGGATGCGTGAGCCTGGCGTATAGCTACGGTAAGGGGCTCGGCGTCTATCCCGACGGCAAAAAGACGAATGAGCTGTTTAGTAAGGCCTGCAAGCTAGGCGAGGAAACGGCGTGCTACAATCTCGCTCTAAGCTACGCGCTAGGAGGCGGCGTGCAAAAGGACTCGGCAAAGGCTGCGCAGATGTATGCGGCCTCTTGCGAGCGCGGACACGTGGACTCTTGCGCTGATCTTGGGGTTTGCTATTTTAAGGGCGAGGGCGTGGAAAAAGACTACGAAAGAGCCGTTGTGCTCTTTACTAACGCTTGCTCGGGCGCTAACGTGCTAGCCTGTGCAAATTTGGGCTTTGCCTACGAAAAGGGTATGGGCGTAGAAAAAAATAAAAACGCCGCCAAAGAACTTTACGATAGAGGTTGCAAGCTTGGGGAATTTAACGCGTGCCGATATCTAAAAAATTTGCGTTGAGACGAGCGAGCAAATAAGCCTTGTTGTTTTAATAGGCATTGAAGCGTAGTAGGCTTGTGATTAAATTTGAAAATTGCGCACGGCATAGCAGGGCGTGGCGCAAAACTCATCTAAAGTCTGCACCGCTCGTGTGCCGATCTATGCCTGCCGTGCTGCCATTTTGATGATAGTTTTATTTTAAGCTGACTTAAGTAAGAAAATAGCCTGCTACAACTGATAGCAAAAGTAAAATTTAGCACCAAAATTAAAATAGTGCGGGCGTACAAATCCAAAATAAATTTGACGCTCGTAGCTAAATTTATCTTTTAAAATCGTGGATTTCTATATTCGCGTCATATTTTTTACAAAGCTCGCTTACTTTTTCTTTAAGCCTTTCCTCGTCATAGCAGATGAGATCGATATATGCGTGTCTTTGTCCGGTTGCGCCGCCGATTATCTCCAAAAACGAGCCGCAGCTATCAAGCTCCTCGTCCTCG
>CAUQCZ010000149.1:0-3876 GCA_963516335.1 uncultured Campylobacter sp.
GCCCTAGGCCGCTACCCTTACCCTTGTGCGACTCCTCGCATTGATAAAATTTATCGTAGATTTTTTCAAGCTTTTTAGCCTCGATGCCCGCCCCCTCGTCGCTAATGCAAACGATAAGCCGCCCGCCCTCTTCGCGGCAGCTCACGCCGATATCGGCGGCTGAGTATTTCAGCGCGTTATCCATCAAATTTACCCAAATTTGCGCTAGCATCGAGGCGTTGCTACGTACGCTCACGGCGGCTAGATCTAGATCAAACTCCCGCCCATCATACTTTTGCATTAGCATCGCGGCGGCCTTTCGCAGCTGCTCGTCTACGCGCACGTTTTCGTCCAAATTTACGCCCGCTTGGCTGTCCAGGCGCGAGAGCAGCAACATATCCTCACACAGCCTGCTTAGCGCGCCCGCCTGCTCTTTTATGAGGTCTAGATACTCGTTTCTACGCGCTTTGTTCGTCTCGTCCTGCGCGATCTCGCAGTAGCCGCTGATGACGCTTAGAGGCGTTTTTAGCTCGTGCGAGACGTTTGAAATGAAGTCCTTTTGCATGTAGTCCATTTTTTCTAGCGCCGCCGCGGTCAAATTTATATTTGCCGCTAGTTCGTCTAGCTCGTGCAGGTATTCGCTATCCGCGCCGCGTTTGTAGTTCTTGCGCGCGACTCTAACGGCGAAGTCGCCTCTGGCGATCTTGCCGGCTGCTAGCCTAAAGCTCTCGACGTACCGCAAAAAATAGGCCGATACCGCGTAAAATATCGCTCCGCCCGCGCCCATCACGATAGCGCAAAAGCTGATAATACCCCAAAACATCCCAAGCTTCATCTCAAATACCCGCTCGTAAGCCAGGATCGCCGCCGACGCCGCGACGCAAAGCACGCAAAAGACGAAGATAAACATCGCCGCGGTGTAGGTTTTTAGGCTGATTAGATATTTTTTCTTATTTTGTGTAGTATTCATATTTTATTTCCATTTTTTTATATAGACCGATCTCTTTTATGTCGCCGTTTTCGTAGTATTTGTCCGCGGGCTTAAATTTGACCGAGGTTTTACGCGTCAAATTTCCCCGCTCATCCCTGCTTATATCCTTAAACTGCAAGATTTGCCAGATTTTTGCCTCAGAGCCGAAGTAATTTACCGACATATACTCCATCTCGTCGCCGTTTGCGGCGTAGTAATAAACCCATTTTGAGCCCGGAGCTTGCGTGATTTTTTCGTATTCGCCGTTTGGCTTGCGCTCGAAGCTTATCTCTATGCCGTGCCGCGGCTCCATATTATTTTCTATCCGCGTTAAAACGCCCTTTTCGTCGTAGACGTAGCTATCGTCCGTCACTAGCGTCCCGCCCGAATACGCCGCCCGAGCGATCATTTTACCGTCCTTGCCGTAAGTGGTTTTCTCCGTGCGGGGGTAAAATTTATCCTCCACGTGCTGTTCTTTGGCCGTCGCGACTAAATTTTCGCCGTCAAATTCGTATTCGTAGAGATAAACGGCGCTGTCTTGGTATTTTTTGCGGATTAGCCCGTCTTTGCCGTACTCAAACAAAACCGAGCTGTTTGGCGCGCCGTTTATATGCTCGGTTTCTTGCAGTATATAGCCGTTTTCGTTAAACTCCGTCCGCTTCACGCGCGTATTTTCTAGCGTGCCCGAGCCGTCTATAGAGTATTCGTACTCCGTAGCCGTCATGCTTTTGACCTCGCCTTTTAGATCCTTTTTACTCCAGTCGCTTTCTGGTAAAACGGCCGAGTTTAGATAGCAAACCGCCGATGCCGCCGCGAAAATAGCTTTTAAAATTTTCACTTTATCCCCCCGCACCTCACTCGTAACTGTCCCCCTTATAGCCGATGCCGCGCACCGTAGCTATCTCAAAGTTCGTGCAGTTTTCTAGCTTGCGGCGTAGCTTTTTCACGTGCGTATCGACTGCGCGCTCGTCGCTATCCGTGTCGTAGCCCCAAATTTCTTGCATGATTTCGAGTCGAGTGAAAATTTTGCCCGGATTTGAGAGTAGCAAAAATAGCAAATAAAACTCCTTTGGCGCGAGCTCCACGGCCTCGCCGCCGATTTTTAGGCTAAGCGCCGCATAGTCAAGCTCGGAGTTTTTAAACCTCAGCCGCTTGCCGCTAGCGATCTTGGCTCGGCGCAAAAGCGCGTTTATGCGTAAGATCAGCTCCTTTAAATTTAAAGGCTTGCTCATGTAGTCGTCCGCCCCCGTGACAAAGCCCTTTTCCATGCCCTCCATGCCGCTTTTTGCCGTTATCATGAGCACCGGCAGCGACTCGTCTAGCAGCTTGATTTGCTTGGTTAGCTCATATCCGCTAAGACCTGGCATCATGATATCGGTTATCACAAGGTCGGCGCGCTCGCTCTCTAGTAGCTGCAAAGCCTGCCGCCCGTCAAAAGCCGCAAGCGGAGAAAAGCCCTCCTGCGCGAGCTTTAGGCAGATGATTTTATTTAAATTCTCGTCATCCTCGGCGACTAAAATTTTAAACATTTGCTTTCCTTAAATTTGCCCCGAATTTAACGGGCAAGGCGATAAATTTTGTCCTATTTTATCAAATTTAACGAGAATTCGGCGGGTAAATTTAGCGAAGCATCATCAAAACGCCGATAGCGCAGATGATAACGGCTGTAAAAATCTCCAAAAGTCGCAGGTGGGTTTGCAAAAATTTCTTTAGTATCGCACCGCCAAGAGCATAGATGCTAAGCGAGCAAAACTCGATAAAAACGAGCGTAACCGTGATAGAGAGTATGCGCGGCAGGCTAAACGGATCGTTCGCGTCCAAAAAAGTCGGCAACAAAGCCGATAGAAAAATCCACGCCTTAGGATTTGAGATGCAGACTACGGTGCCGTTTATAAACATCTGCTTTTTGCTCGGCAGCTGCGAAACCTTCGTGATGCTAAGCTGCCCCTTGCTAAAAAACAGCATAGCGCCAAGATATAGTAGATAAAGTCCCGCGATGACGTTTAAAACCTTAAACGCGAAGCTATAATGCGCCAAAACTGCGCCAACGCCCAGCATACAGCAAATACCCACGAAGGCCAGAGAGGCGAGCTGCCCCGACATCATCGGCAGCGCGCGCAAGTAGCCTAGGCTCATGCCGATACTCATCGCATAGGTCATGTTTATGCCCGGCATCAGGCTGATGGGGAAAAACGTAACGGCAAAAAGTAGGTAGTTCATAAAGCGCCTTAAATTTTAAAGAAATAGTAAATCAAATTTTATAAATTTAAGATAAAAAACGGCGAGCGGGCGGCGGAAATTTAGTAAATTTTACCCAAAGCGTCGCTTGCATTTTTTAGATTTCGGCGCGGATTTTATTTTTTATATGCAGACGGGGAAATTTATCGGCTTTTGCTTACGTTTCTTGAGGCGCAGAGAGTAAATTTAGCAGGCTTATCTTTGAGCGCACAAATTTAAACCCCGCAAATTTGACTTTATGTATCGGGCTTAAATTTACCCCGCAAAACAGCCCTAAAGCTAGCCGACCATTTAGCGGGTTTTGCAGTAAAATTTGGAAATTACTCTATTACGATCAGTACGCCAAGACCTTTGTCGGCGGCATTTTGATAAAAGCTCAAAAGCCCGTTAAAATGCTCTTTTAGCTCAGCTTTGATATCCTCAAATTCGCTCTCGTACTCCCATATCTCGGGATAGGTACCCGCCTCGCCGAAGTCCGCGAAATTTACGTTTGCTAAAAGCGCGCCGATGTCGGTACTCTGCATAGCTTTGGCTACGGCTTTTACGTCATCTGCGTCCACGTAAGATACCGCCTCGCTCCCCTCCTCGCCCGCCATGCCGCGTCCAAATATCGCCCAGCTAAGCGGATTTGGCGTCGCGAAAATCTCGACCGCGCTCATCGCTTCAAACATATTTTTGCCGGTTAGCGT
>CAUQCZ010000150.1:0-3827 GCA_963516335.1 uncultured Campylobacter sp.
ATTAGATGATGAGCCTAGAGAAATAAAAAATGAAATAAAAAGCAAAATAGCCGGCAAAGACGGTATGGGGATAGGTTTTTAGTTGGATTGGTTTTTGATTTCGAATATAAAATTACCAAAATTTTTAGTCAGCATATTTAATAAGCTTCTTTTTTGCCAACATATACCAAGCTATATAATGTGCGAGCTGGTTACACCAAATCTGAGCATATGCCTAGATCTTTTTTGTACTTTGGTGATGCGGGCGAATTTTGTCAAAAGTTCTTAAAATATAAAAATTTATCCCCTAAACGTCAAAATATTCTTGATAACGTCTATCCATTTAAATATAATCTAACTAAAAAATTAAAGGATAAATTTGCTTTATAGGTCGCTAACTGTGCTTAGCCTTTGCATCGCGCAGTTTATTTGCATCGGATTTTTCGGCGAGGGGCTCGTTAGCATCCTGCGTCAAGACGGTTTTAGTTTAGAGCGCGTCGGCGCGCTTAGAGGGCTTGGACTTTTTGCGGTTTTGGCTTTTTCGTGGTCGCCGTTTATCGACGCTATCGCGCTAAAAACAGGCGGTTACAAAAAGATTATCCTAGCCTTTCAGTGCCTTACTTTGGCGATTTTATATGCGGTTTCGCTTCTAAATCCGCGCGACGATTTACCTGCCGTAATCGCTTTAGCGGTGCTTTTGGCCTTTATCTCGGCCACCTGGACGATGACGTCGAACGCATTTTTTATCAAAATTTCAAACAGCTCAAATTTAAGCTTCACAAACGCCCTCAAGCTTAGCGGCGGATTGATAGGACACGTATCCGGTAACGGCCTAACACTCGTAATCTACGCAAAATTCGGCTGGAGTGAGGCGAATTTATTCTTGACGTCTTTGATAGCGGTTTCCTTGCTTAGCCTTGCTTTCTTTAAAGAGCCTGAGCGCGTAAACGTCGGCGAGGGGCTGGATTTTAGGGCGATGTTTGGCTTTTTTAAAGGCAAAAAGGCTTGGCTTAGCGTGCTTTTCGTACAATCTATCGGTATCTGCGCGGCGTTTGGACTGCTTAGCCCGATGCTCGTAGATATCGGCTGGAAGCTGGAAGATATCGGCGAGGTCTTGCACATATACGGCACGATATTTGGCTTCGCGGGTGCGCTCGCGGCGGGCTTTGCGGTAAAAAAGCTAGGCGCTAAAAGAGCCTTTTTATACGCCGTAGCGATGCAGACGCTAGGCATCCTGGCCATCTGGTTACCTATCGGCGGCTGGACGGACCGCGTGTCGGTACTTTTTGCTTCGAGCGCGGCGTATGCGGTATATATGGCGCAAGCGACGATAATCTCCACGATGATGATGCAACGTGCCTCGGGACGGCGACCCGCTAGCGAATACGCCGTGCAAAGCAGCCTAAATATGACATTTCAGATATTTTCGTTTTATCTCGGAACGCTTTTGGCGGGGACGTTGGGTTACGGAGCGGTCGTGCTGGGCGCGGCGGCGTTTTGCGTTTTGAGCCTAATTTATTTTATAAAGATTTATAAATTTATCTAGCGGATTGCTATTTTGCGGGATTTAAGTCGCCGTCTAGTATAAAAAAAACGGCGTAAATTTTATTCCGCGGAGTTTTGCAAATCGCTTTGCAGATTTAGCCCGCGTCGGCAATGCGGATTAAAGGCCGAATTTAAGTCTCTGGCGCAAAAAAGGCGATAAATTTATCCCGCATCAAGCAAACCTGCCAGCAACAGAAAAACCGCAAAACGAGCTTAAATTTACGCTTAAAACGGCGCAAATTTGGCTCGTAAAATTTACGCAAAAGCTAAATTTACAACCGCTCTTTGATGATCTTTAAAAAATCCAAAAGAGCTTTCGCGCTATGATGAGGCGTGTCCTGGGCGGCGATTAGTTCGCAGTTCGGTAGTATCCTCGACACTTGCGAAGCGACGGCAAAAGGCACTTCCTCGTCGGCCCTGGAGTGATACATAAGCACGCTTTGAGGGACATCCTTTAGCTCAAATCCCCATGGCCTAGCTTGGAGCCAGAGGTCAAAGCCGATGCCGTTAAGCTGCGCTTTTATCGCTTCTTTTAGCGCACCCTTAGCCTGCGAGCCGTATTTTTCCCACGCCGTTTGCGCCGTATTTTCAGGCGTATTGTGCGATGCAAAATCATAAATTTCCTTTATGTGTGCATAGTCGGCATAGTCGGCCAAAAGCTCGGGAGGGGCGTTAAATCCGCTTAGTATAAACACCCTTTTCGCCTCTTCGCAAGCTATCGCCGTAGCGTAGGCGTAAGCCGCACCCACCGACTCGCCCAGCACGCTAAATTCGCCCAAATTTAACGCCGAGAAAAACTCTTTTAGGCGTAGGGCGAATTTTAAAAAACTATCGTCCGCGCTAAAAAGCGAGCTGTTAAAATGCCCGCTTCTATATATCAAAATAAGTCTTATTTCATTTTTATCGCAGAAATTTATCAAGGTATTTTGCGGAAAAATCATCAGCGGATGATGATAAACCAAAACATCTTTAAAATCGCTACCAAAGTCGTCGTAGCTTAGATTTTCGCCGCTTTTAAATTTAAAATTTTTCATCTTTTTCCTTAAAATTTATATTCAAATTTTACGCCGATCTCGCGAGGGTCGGACAGGTAGTGCATCGTGGCGTATTTTACGTCGTGATCTTTGTCGAAAAGATTATTAGCGTAAATATAAACGTTGATATTTTTGTGATTAAAGCCTACTTTTGCATCGACGGTCGCGTAGCCCGCGTTTTCTACGACATTGGCCTTATCGGTATAAAATTTGCTCTGTCCTCGCAAAAATGCCGCCGCATAAAATCCGCTTGGAGCCTCATACGAAAGCCCTGCGCCATAAGTTAGCCTTGGCGCGTAATAGACGTATTTGCCGCTATAATCGCCCTGTGCGTCTTTATAGTCTTTAAAGACGCTTTTTGCGTAGCCCAAATTTGCGCTAAGCTTTAATCCGTCCGCCAAAAGCACGGCGCCGTCTAGTTCAAAGCCTTGGGAGCGCGCTTTGCTGGCGTTCTCTGCCACCGTGATATTAGGCGCTACGATGACGCTTACTACTTGCTTGTTTTTGATATCGGCGCGAAAAACGGCGGCGCCTAGCTCAAACCGCTCCCAAGCCCCTTTTACGCCGACTTCATAGCTAGTCATCGTTTCTTTATCGTACCATTTTTTAGACGTAGGCGACGCAGCCCAAAAGCCGCCTGGTTTATAGCCCTTCGATATGCTCGCATACGCCGTAACCTCGTCGTTTATAGCGTATTTTAGTCCGATCTTGGGTGATAGTGCGCTATACGAATCGCTTAAATTTTCGTCGTTCATACGGTTTTGAAATTTAACCCTATCTTTGTCGAATCTAGCTCCCAAAATAACCGAAAAATCAAGCGGCAGATAAATTTCATTATGCGTAAAAACGCCGTAGTTTTTACTTCTGGTTTTGTTATTTTGCAGCGAGCGAATACCGCCGAACATCACGCTGTTTACGCTACTTTGCACATCTCTTTGCGTAGAGCCCGCCGCAGCGCCTAGGACAAATTTGCCATACGCGTTATCGGCGCTAAATCTAAACTCCTGCGTAAAATCCTTTCTGTCCTCTTTGTAATACACGTCCAACAAGGACGCGGGGCGATGATCGCCGTCGTAGCTGCTGTCGTTTTTATAATCCCTGAAAGTCGTAAGCGAAGTGAGTGCATAGTCGCCCGATTTATATTCTGCCTTTAGCGATGCTTCGTAGTTTTTGGCGTTTTCCTCGCCCTCTATACCGTTGGCGTAGCGCGTTCTGTTAGCCGCATTGTGTAAATTCGACCTTTGCGCGCCGTTGGCTATCCTATAATAG
>CAUQCZ010000151.1:0-3758 GCA_963516335.1 uncultured Campylobacter sp.
CCTTTATTATTAAACACGTTATACGCCTTTAAAAGCTGGATAAAAGTAGCTTGCAAGCCGTATCCGTAGCTGATCGTGGCTTTATAAATTTGAGAATTTAGCTTAGCTATGGGCGGCATATTTCCGGCTTGCTCGTATGGCATATCGATGCCTGTTTTTTGCGTAAAGCCAAAGCTTTGTAGTCCTGAGTAAATTTGAGCTCCATCTAAGCGCTGGACTATTTGTATCATGCCGATATTTGAGCTATATACGATGATGTCCTCGGCCGTGAGGAAGGGCTCCGGGTGAGTGTCTTTTATCGTGCGTTTTCCTAGCTGATAGACGCCGTTGTAGGTGTTTATACGCTCTAGCGGATTGATTTTGTCGTTTGCTAAAAGAACGGCGAATATAAACGGCTTAAAAACCGACCCGACCTCGTACGCGTACTCCGTAGCGGATGAATTTAAAAATTTATAATCTTGTTTTCTGATATTTGAAGGATCGTATCGCGACGTACTAGCAAGCGCTAGCAGGCCGCCGGTTTTTGAGTCCATGACGCCCACGATTATCTCTTTTGCGTTTAGAAATTCCTTCTTTTCGTCGATGATTTGCTCGAGCCTAGTTTGGAATTTGAGCGAAGCATTTAGTATGACGTCGTAGCCGTCTACGCGATTAGCTAAATTTGAATCGCTGGTTAAGATAATATTGTTTCCGATGTCTTTTGGGCCTAGCAGCTTGGCGTCTTGTATCGGCGAGATATAGTACTCATAGGCTTTTTCTACGCCTTTTACGCCTTGAGTTTTAGTTATACCGTCTTTTTCTATCTTTTTTACGTAGCCTATCATCGGCGTGAGCGCGTTTGCGGCCACGTATTGCCTACTTTCTCCGCTTTCTACGATATTCATACCGCGTAGCACGGCTACGCCAGTATTTGGGTCTTCGTAAGAGATAAAAATTTTCTTTTTGTACAGTTTTCTGGATAGCTCTTGTAGATACGCCGCGCCTCTAGCGTCGATTTTATAGGATAGCGTCACTGCACCCTTTGCTTGGTCTATGATTTTTCTAACGGATTTTTCATCGTCGCCGCTATATATGCAGTAGAGTCTTATAAACAAATCTTTTTTGTCGGGATCGATATTTCTAACGTCTAGCGTGACTTTGTATAGCTTTTGAGATCCCGTCACGCTAAAGCCGTCTTTGGTTATGATGTTGCCGCGAAGAGCGGTATTTACTTCGCTGGTTTCAAGTTTAGGTAGGCGTCTTTCGATATTCGAGCGATAAAAAACAACCGCTAAAAATATACCGATAAGCCCTAAAATCAGCAGGAAAAGGCCGATAGTTTCAGATTTTCGCCGATTCAAGGGTTAAATTTGCGTTCTTGAGATTTCTTTATACGCGCTTAGAGCCTTATTGCGGATCTCTAGCATAAGCTTCATCGATGTATCGGCCTTGCCAATAGCGATAGCGGCTTGGTGCAGGTCTTTTACCTCGCCAGTCGCTAGGTCAGCGATGGCTTTGTCCGCGTTGATTTGTATCTCGTTTAGCTCTTTTAGCGAGCTATCTAGCACATCGCCGAAATTTAGCTCGCCTTTTTGGTTTTGCAGAGTCTTTGCTTCTTTTTTTTCAAACGGCGAAGCAACCGAGCCGATTTTATCTATATTTGTCATAAAATTTAACCTTGTAATAATTCTAACGCGCTTTGGGCGATCGTTTTAGCCGACTGAAATGCCGAAACGTTTGCCTGATAGGCGCGCGTGGCTTCGATCAAGTCCGCCATTTCGATGACGGGATTGATATTTGGGTACGCTACGTATCCCCTCGCGTCGGCGTCGGGGTGAGACGGATCGTATTTTAGCTTAAAATCCTTGTCGTCGCGCACTATCTTGTCAACTACGACGCTCATTATAGCAGGTTTTGCGTCTTTTGTATAGAATTTATCGTCTAGCGGATTTTCGTATTCGAGCAAGTTGTGTTTTTTCGCCACTTCGTCGTTTAGTACGCTATCAAAATCAACCGCCTTAAATATCACCTCGCGGCGTCTATACGGGCCGCCTTCCGCCGTTCGCACGGTGTTTGCGTTGGCGATGTTGGAGCTAATGACGTTCATCCTAAAGCGCTGGGCGCTTAGTCCGTATCCGCTGATATCAAAGTCGCTTAAATAATTACTCATAATCTATCCTTAAATTTTGCTGCTGGCATCAACCACATTTTTAAATATCTGGCCGCTTTGCCTCATGGCGCGGTCAAGCGCGGTTATCATTATCGCGTTTTTGCTAAGCTCTGTCGTTTCGACGTCTAGATCGACGGTGTTTGCGTCGTTTCGCGCCATGTGTCCGTCACGTAAAAATATCGTCGCTCCGTTTGACGCCGGAAAATCCACGCGAGGAAAGTGCGCATCGTCCGTTTGCGCAAGTTTTAAAATTTTATTTTCGTCTTTGCCGTAGATTTCTTGCGCCGTTTGCGACAAGGCCGCTTCAAACGCGATGTCGCGGGCTTTGTAAAAAGGCGTATCGATGTTTGCTATGTTGCTAGAAATCATCTGCTGGCGTAAATTTCTGCTTGCCAGCGCGCTTTCTACGAGCGGTTTTGATTTTGAGGTTTGGATGACTGCGAACATTTTCTTACATTTTTCCATAAAATTTACGAGATAACAAGCAATTGAAGTTCCAAATTTAGGTCAAATTTAATCGTAAATCGATAAGATAACGTAAAAAATAAAGGATAACTATGGATAGTTTTTATTCCGCCGTTAAAAATTACAAATTTTGGATTTTGTTTACCGTAAAATTTGCATTTTTTATAGCCTTTGCGGGGAGCTTATTTGATATCTTTGTTATAAAGTATTTTGACTTGAAATTTATATCTATTTTTGTATGCGCATTTATATTGTGGATGATATTTAAGATTTTTTGGGGTACGGATTTTAGAAATAAATTTATAAATTTGCTCCCGTTGGCGGTGGCTTTATTGGTGGCCGCACCGTATTTTGGAGTCAAGACGTATGAAATACTCTATAAAAAACCTTCGATTTTAGTTGGAAGTCTACTTGAAGCCAAAAAGTCACATAACGAAAAAGAAGGCATAGCGCCTTGGGCAAACGAGATAGTAAATGGCTTGCTTCAAAATAAAACGGGCAAAGAGATAGAATATCTGAAAGAGCAAGGATTTGAGGTGAGTGGCGGTAGCGGATACGGTGCCGTAGCTACTTTAAAAAAGCAAATTTACGGTAAGTATGAACGCATAGAGATACTTTTTGACGGTAATTTTAGCGTAATGCAAGTCGTAATGTTTTCGGGATACAATGCCTTATAATAATTTTTTAAATTCGCCAAACCCGCTAGGCTGATTTTTTAGTTCGTTAAATTTGGCTAAAAACTCGCTTCGCCTCATCGCTTTTGCGCCCATAAATTTTAGATGTTCGTTCATAACCTGGCAGTCGATGAGAAAACTAAACGGCTCTAAAGCGCGGCAAAGCGCGATGAGAGCAACCTTTGACGCGCCCGTTTTTAGGCTGATCATGCTTTCGCCGCAAAAGACCTTGCCAAAAATTTGCCCGTAAAGCCCGCCCGCTAGCTCGCCGTCTTCATAAACCTCCACGCTGTGCGAGACGCCTAGGCGGTGCAAATTTACGTATGCGCGCACGATATCTTCGCTTACCCATGTGGGCCCCTTTTTTTCGCGCTCGCTTTTGCAGATTTTTAGAAAATTTTCAAAGTCGTAGTCAAACCGCACTTCAAATTTTTTAAGCGCGGATTTTATGCTTTTTTGCACGCGTATCT
>CAUQCZ010000152.1:0-3757 GCA_963516335.1 uncultured Campylobacter sp.
GAGTTTAGAGGGCGAAGGCAGGGTTCATATCAAATACTACGGCTGGCGCATCGCGGTGCTAGATATGTTTAGAAACGCCGTTTCCGTTAAAAAGCTAAAAGATGGCGAAACGCGCGCAAATCCTATTTTTAGCTACATATTTTACGCTTTGACGGCGGTTTTGTTTGGGGTTTGCGCCGTTTTTGTTAGAAGGAAATTTAAAGACGAACCAAGCTCAAATTTATAATCCAAGCAAAATTTGAGCGGCTTTTCGTTGCCTCGCTCAAATTTGACTAGGCGAGGACGGCAAATTTGACGTAAAATTTGCAGTCAAAAGGACATGCGTGAGCGAGCTATACATCTTTATCTCCGAGCTTTGCTCTCTGATAAACGAAAATTTAAAAAAGAATTTTTATTTTCAGGTGGGATTGTTTTTGATTATGGTTTTACTCGGATTTTTGGCGGTTTGGATGCGAGATTAGTCAAATTTGAGCGGACAAATTTTACTAGGACGAGCTAAATTTAACAGACGCAAACCGCGTTAAATCTAACGCTAAAAAGCAAATTTAAAAAATCCCTAAAAAATATCATTTGCAAAGTAGCCTATAGTCCAAAAACATATCGCGATAGTCACAAACCAGCCCATCCCTGCGCTTTTGGCATAAAACAAAAAGGCTAGTACGCAAACTAAGGCTAAATCCGTTCTAGTCAAACTTATTCTCCCATACGCACTCCGCCGTCAAATTTAGCGCAGTATAGCCGCCGCACGCAAATTTACTCTTTTATGTTATCCGGCAGCATCGGTTTGCCTAGCAAAAATCCCTGCGCGTATTTGATGCCGAATTTTTTTATTTCGGCGAGGATCTCTTCTGAGCTGACAAACTCCGCCACGACGTTGTAGCCCTGTCTTGCGGCAAAGTCGATGATGGTTTGCAGTAAGTAGCGGGCGTTTTGATCAAACGGTAATTTTTTGATAATCGAGCCGTCGATCTTGATCGTGTCGATATCAAGCTCCAAGATACGGTAGTAGTTGGAGTAGCCGCTACCGAAATCATCGATCGAGATTTTGCAGTCGTAGGCGCGGACCTTGTTGATGAAATCATTTACGATATTATAATCGTCCACGCCTTCGCTCTCTAATATCTCAAAATACACGCGCTCCGGGCTAGAGCATACGCGCAGTTTTTTCTCGATGAGCTCTCTTATGCTCTCGTTTGTGATATCGCTACTTGAAAGATTCATCGAAAAGCCCACGTTTTCAAATCTCTCGACCAGCCTAAAGACGTGTTCGATGACCTTTTTGGTTATGTCGTTATAAAGCGAGATTTTCTTTGCGATATCAAGAAATTCGCCCGGATAGCGTATCTTGCCGTTTTCGTCGATGAGGCGCACGAGCACTTCGTAGTATTTGATCCGCGCGCTTTGGCCGGATACGTCGTAGATGGGCTGGCACTCGACGATAACGGTGTCGTTATATAGAGCGCTTTCGATGGTACGCGACATGATTTGGTTGTGATAATACTGTTGCTCGATGTAGCTGTTTTCGGTATAAAACTGCGCCGCCTCGCCCCTTTGTACGGCTTCGTGGTGGGCTAGCATGGCTTGAGTTAGGCGGTTTGTCTGCACCGTGTCTTGAGGCATGCTGACGCCTAAGGTTATTTTTATGTTAGGTATGGATTCGCGCTCGCCGTCTACGGTTACGTAGAGATTTTGCGTTTTGAAATAATCTACGAATCGTTTGGCGTCCCTGTTTGCGTCCTCGCCGTTATACCAGATGCAAAATTCGTCAAACTGCACCCTGTAGATATCTGCGTCCATCGCGTAAGTATCTATACAAAGCTTTAGCGTAGAGGCAAACGAGGCGATGATAAGGTCTACGGTTTTGGTCTTGTAAAAAAATCTAAAATCCATAAAATTGTTTATGTTTATGTAGATTATCATCCCGCTAGGATGGCGCTCCATGCGCTGTGTGAGCGCGAAATAGCTGCCAAATCCCGTTAGCTTGTCTATGAGGGCTTCGTTTTGCAGCTGCTTGTTTTTATCTTCGAGTTCTTTTGTTATCGCTATCTCTTTGGTTCTATCGAATTTGATCGCCATGTAGCCGTCTTTGTAGCCTTTTTCGTTAAAAAGCGGCGAGAAAACGACTTGCTCGCGTATTAATTTACCGCTTTTGGTTTTGCTAATTAGCTCGTCGGCGCGCCAGATATTATCGTTTTCTATCGCGTCTAGCATTCTTTGATAAAACTCTTGCGGATGTAAGCCCGATTTTAGTAAATTTATATTTTTGCCGCTTATTTCTTCAAATTTATAACCCGTGTTTTGCTCGAAAATTTTATTTACGTACCTGACTTGCTTATTTAGATCGGTAAAAGCGATGGAGTTAAAGCTGTTATCCACGGCTTGTTCGAAGCGATTTAGCAGTCTGATGTTGTTTCTAGCCCTAATGTACGATAGATAAATAAACGCCGCCGTAATCCCGAAAAGTACGAACACAAAAATCGTCGTGCCGCGTAAATTCGACGTTACGCGCTCTACGTAGGCATCGTTTTTGCTTCTTAGCTCGTATAGCTTTTTGCTTAGATTTAGGTCTTGTATGCTAGCTAACGTCCGCTCTGCTTCCTCATAGCGACGCAGCAGCTTTTGCGCGCTTTGTAAAAAATCTTTCTCGCGCTCGTTTAAATTTAGACTCTCATAGCTTTTTAGAAGCTCTTTAGCGCCGTTTATGTCGGCGTTTATACCGTATCTAATCAGCAAAATTTTAGGCAACAGTTCGCTAAAACGCGAGTCGTTTAAAGAGCTAAATTTTAGCATCGTTTCTTCAAAACTAAGCTTTGCCAGAGCGCTAAGGGAGTTAAATTTATCGATTAGCTCGCTTTTTTGATCAAACGTTTCTCGTATCTCGTTTACCGCTCCCTCGCCGATAGCTAGCCGCTCAAACGATGCCAGCTTGCCGGAGCTTAAATTTAACAAATCGTTTTTAAGACTGGCCGCATATCTCATCGTCGCATCGTAATCAGCCTGCAAAAACGTCCTTTTTAGCGCAAAGTCTATCTCGTCGTCGGAGTCCATCATGTCTTCTATCGCGCCTTTGTATTCGTAGGCTTTGATTACGTCTTTGGTGGCTTTTTGCGTCATCACCGTACCGAAAAACGCGATGCAAGCGATGATGAAAAGTAAAATTTTGTGAAAGATTATCTTGTGTTTCATTTTAAAATTTCCGGTCGTTCGCCGCTTAAAGCAAGCAAAAATTTATAAAGCAACTGCGTCTGCTCATCGCTTAACTCGTAGCCGATACGCTCTTTGGCGATAAATTTTATCGCGTCTTTTAGATCCGCTATCTCGCCGCTATAAAGATAGGGCGCGGTCTTTTCGATATTTCTTAGGCTAGGCACTTTGTAGCGAATCTGTTTGCCTTTATCGCCGGAGCTTAGCTCGTAGTAGATATTACCGCCTAGATTGACCCCGCTGTGGCAGTTTATACAGCCGATTTTTTTAAATAGCTCAAACCCGCGCTTTTCGTCGCCACTTAGCGCGTTCTCGTCGCCGCCGATAAATTTGTCGAATTTGGCGTTTGGCGTAACGAGGGCTTTTTCGAAATTTACCAGCGCGTCGGCGATGTTTTCAAAGCTTACGCCGCCCGGGTAAAGCCGCTCGAACTCCTTTTTATAAACCGCGTTTAGACCGACCTTTTCTTCTAGCTTTTTAGGCTCCTCGCCCAACTGTTCTTTGCCGGTTAGACTCTGTTTTACCTGCTCTTTTATATCCTTTACGCGGCCGT
>CAUQCZ010000153.1:0-3736 GCA_963516335.1 uncultured Campylobacter sp.
TTTTTTGAGATTTTTCTCGATCGTGAAACTATACTACTTTTTGGCTTATTTCTTATACTTAAAAAAAATTAAATCAAAAAAATTAATATACGCTTAAATATGCCTTAATTGCATATTACTTGTAGTGAATTTTAGGGGATAAAAGAAATATGAAATTTGCGCATATATCTTGCATTTACGCTTCATTTTGATATTTACTTTTAACTCGGCTATTTTAACGGGCGTTAAACGAGCCTAAATTTAAAATCAGGAGCGAAATTTGCAAAATTTGAGGCTCATTCAAGCCCCAAAAACGCTCCTTCGTCAAATTTAAAATAAATCCTCTCGCCGACGTTAAAATTTTGCGAATTTGGCGCCAGAGTTTTTATCAAAAAGTCGCCGATTTTGATTTTTACCAAAAGATCTTTGCCAAGATAGAGCGAAACCGAGTGCAAGATACCTTCAGGATAGCCTTCTATCGGCGTTTTGCTTAGCGTTATTTTGCTTGGATTTACGGCGATCTTTGCGGCGTTACTTAAATTTTGCGGCAAATTTACGCTCGCGTTTTCGTCAAATTTTAAAACCCCGCCATGCGCGTCAAAAATATTTTTGTACTCAAATTCGCACACGCGGCCCTTGTGTAAAAAGACGTTTTCTTCGGCGACCGCGCTTAGCCATTTGTCGTCGTGGCTAGCGATCACAAAGCCGCAGCCGTATCTTTGCCGCATATAAAGCACCGCCTTGCCAAACAGCTTTGAGGTGCCCACGTCCACGCTATTTGTCGGCTCGTCGAGTAGATAAAGCCGCGATCTAAGCGCCAAATTTAACGCAAAACTAACGCGCTGCGTCTGTCCGGAGCTAAGCTCAAAGTGACGCTTGTTTAAAAAACTCTCGTCAAGCCCGACCAAATTTAACGCCTCGCTCGCTCGCTCGTCAAATTCCCCTAGCACTCCGCGGCTTTTTAAAACGGCTCTAAAATTTTCCCTCACAGAGCGTTTTAAAAGTGCGGGTTCGGGCAACAAAACGCTAACGTCGCGCAGTAAATTTAGACTCGGCGTGCTGCTTCCCCACAGCCGCACTTCGCCGCTAGTGGGCTTTTGTAAAAACGATATCACTCGCATCAGCGTGCTTTTGCCGCTGCCGTTGCTGCCCGTTAGCGCGGTGATTTTACTAACGTCAATATCAAGGCGCGGGATGTTTAAAATCTCGCTCGCGCCGTAGTTTAGGCGTAAATTTCTAACATTTATCACTTTGCACCTTTCTCGTTAAATTTAAACAAAGGGCTCAAATTTGACACGCCTAGCGCGCTTTTTGCGAGCGTAAATTTTTCAAATTTATCAAATTTCATCTATCAAGCCTTTTTAGCGCGTGTATCGCCAAATTTACGGCAAATGCGATAAAGATAAGCACCAAAGCCAGCGCTATACCCATCGCAAACTCGCCCTTATTCGTCTCCAGCGATACCGCGGTCGTGATAGTGCGGGTGAAGTATTTGATATTTCCGCCGATCATCATCGCTACGCCGACCTCGGCCACGATGCGTCCGTACGCAGTCGCTACGACCACCATCAAAGCGTATCTTAGCTCGTAAAGCACGCAACCGACTAGCCTAGGCGGGCTCAGGCGTAAATTTAGGATGGTTAGATAGTGCTTTTTGTCCATATTTTCCACGACGCTAGCGGTTAGCGAGATGATGATAGGCAGAGCCAGCACGAACTGGCCGAGCATAACGGCCTTTAGCGTAAAAAGCAGTCCAAACTCACCAAAGGGCCCGTTTCGCGTGATAAACGCGTATAAAATAAGCCCGATCGCAACGGTGGGCATCGCAAGCGCCGTATCGCTAAGCAATCGTAATACTCGCCGTCCGCGAAAATCGTAAAATCCCAGCGTAAATCCAAGCGGAAAGCCGACTAAAATCGCAAAAAATATCGAAACGCTCGAAGTGTAAAGCGTCGCCCTGATCGCCGAATACGTCTCCTCGTCGCCGCTAAAAAGCAGCCTAAAGGCCTCCAAAAATCCGTTTAGTAAAAAATCCAAATATTCTTTCCTTGCATATTTCTTAAGTATTAATTTAATGTGCTATAATAGCATACTTTTTAAAAAAGGAGAAAAATGAAAAAAGTAATATTAGGCTCGCTAGTTGCGAGCGTTTTGGCGTTTGCGGGCGATAGCGAACTCATCATGGCAACCACCACCAGCACCGATAATACGGGGCTGCTAGACGCGATCTATCCTGCATATAAGGCAAAAACCGGCGTCGATATCAAATGGACGGCGGTAGGCACCGGAGCGGCTCTAAAACTAGGCGAAAACTGCGATGCGGACATACTTTTCGTGCATTCGCCAAAAGTTGAGAAAGAATTTGTAGAAAAAGGCTTTGGTGTCGAGAGAAAAGCCGTAATGTACAATGACTTCGTCGTCATCGCCGATAAATCGATCGCGGATAAATTTAAAGGCAAAGACATAAAAGAGAGCTTTGAGCTGATCAAAAAAGAGAATATCAAATTTTTCTCTCGCGGCGATAAATCAGGCACCGACAACAAAGAAAAAGGTATCTGGAAAAAAATCGTCGGCGAAGTACCTGAAAAAGACGGCTGGTACATGCAAACCGGCCAAGGCATGCTAGCTACTATCAACGCTGCAGCCGAGCAAAAGGGCGTTACTTTCACCGACCGCGGCACCTACATCAAGTACGAGGACACCAAAAAAGGCGCGCCTGAGATGGTCATCATCAACGAAGGCGACAACGATCTAAAGAACTTCTACTCGTTAATCGCGGTAAATCCGAAGCACTGCGCTAAGGCCGACATCGAAAATGCAAATAAATTTATCGAGTGGGCAACCAGCGAAGAGGGTCAGAAATTTATCGGCGACTTTAAGCTGCTAGATAAGCCGCTTTTCACGCCTGATGCGAATACTCGTAAAAACTAATTTAATTTACGCGCAAATTTGAGTCGAATTTATGGCTTAAATTTGCGTGATTCGGGCGCGCTTTGCGCCCTTTTTCTTTCTTAAATTTACTCTTTTTAGTTTTTAAATTTAATCAAATTTGACCGCCCAAACCCGTATCTTTACGGCGTAAAATTTCAAATTTGACCGCGTATTTTTGATTTGCTAGAATTTGACCTTTTCGCGAGCCGAATTTAACCCGCTAAAATTTAAATTTTCCCGCCAAACATCTCGTACATCGCCTTTTCCTCGCCCCAAAGCTCGCGGTGTTTTTTGATGCAGGATTTTATCGCGCCAACTAGATATAGCACGTCTTGCTCGGTGTGCGTGTAGTGTAGGCTCACGCGCACGAAACCGGGCTTGGCTTCTGGCATGCGCCCCTCCTTGATACCCAGCAGATCGTGAGCGTACGGCCCCGCGCACATCACGCCCGCGCGCGTCTGGATACCAAAGTCGTTGCTAAGGCTAGCGGCGAAATCATACGCCGAGACGCCGCGCACGTTAAAGGAAATTATCGGCAGCCGCGGCACGCCCTTTGGAGCGTAGTTTATGACCTCGTCTATGCTATCAAGCTCGCTCTCAAAAAGCCGCGCTAGCTCGTCCTCTGCGCTTTTTATCCTCTCAAAACCCACCTCATTTCGCAGCGCGTAGGCTAAATTTGCCCGCATAAGTCCGATTATGGGCGGCGTACCGCCTTCTTCTAGCTGCTCGGGGTTTTTCAAAAACACGTGCCCTTCGCGGCTAGCGTAAGCAACCGTCCCGCCCGCGGCAAAGGTCGGCACATCGCTGTTAAGCAGCTCCTTTTTGA
>CAUQCZ010000154.1:0-3731 GCA_963516335.1 uncultured Campylobacter sp.
GAGTAGCCGTGAGTTTTGTCTTTTTGCGCGCTTTCGCAGAGTTTATCGACGATGTGCTGAGGCGTGCGACCTTCGGGGTTTCCCATTGAAAAGTCGATGATATCCTCGCCCGCTCGGCGCGCGGCCATTTTTATGGCGTTTACCTCGGCAAATACGTAGTTTGGAAGTCTTTCAATCGTATTAAATCTAATCTCGTCAAACATAAATTTTTCCTTATTCTAGGTAGATTTTGAGTCCTCGTTTGATATTTTCTAGGCTGACCGCGTCGTCGATCATTAGATATTTTGCATTTTGCGGAAAGGAAACCTTTAGGCTATTTATAGCTTTGTCGCTTCGTTTTTCCTCGAGCAAATTTAAATTTTTATCCAAAATTCTCACGATCGCCGACCAGCGATCCTCCCCGTCTGCGCCTATGGCGGCGACTTTTGCGCCGCTAACGTCGATGAGATAGGGCTCAAGCGGCTTTGAGAGCTGAACCTGCTGCGAAAACGGTACCGGGGTTTGATTGATCGATGAATTTGACGCGTCGATGACGTATTCGTAGGATAGCTCGCCGACTCTGTTTATATCTGTTATTTCGGTGCCGCTTTCTTTAAAGGCAGAGTAGAGCGAGCCTGGATCAGGGATAAATTTAGTATCTACGGTTACTCCCCAAGTAGCACCGCCGGCATTAGAAAATTCGCTAGTTAAGATGTCGTTGTAGCCTAGTCCGTTTAGGGCGTCTCTGGCGATTTTCATGAGAAGTAAAGGGTTATTTTGACGCGAGATAAATTTGATATTTACTTTTACGTTTTGCTTGTAGGATAGGCGCAGGAGCGAATTTGATTTTAGGACGTTTGAAATTTTGGCGATGTCGGGTTTGCCGTTTGCGTTTAGATATGCCGAGCCGTCGCCAAAGAGCTGGGTCGCTTTTGTGCTATTTTGACCGAGCAATCCGCCTGCTATATCCGTCACGTTGCCCGCAAAACAAAAGGCAGCGCTAACGGCTAAAAGTTGGAGCTTTTTTACCACGATTTGCCTTTGTTAAGCGCTACGAATTCATCAAATGAAAGCGGGGTTACTTTATCTTTTTCTACCAAAAAGCGCTTTGGATTATCGCCGCTAAATTTGATATTTTGCTCACCGATTTCTAAATTTACCTCGCCGTGTCCGGTAACGACGAGCTGCTTTTTACCTATCTCGATAGCGACCGGATTTGAAGCGTTTAGCGAGCGTTTTTTATTGTCGTCTAGGTTTATCACCCCAAGCCATACTTTTTTACGAGGAACGACTTTTATCTCGCTAAGTCCGTTTAGTTCGTATATATCGCCGGTTTTAGGCGTAGATGAAGCGGTAGCGGTTATATTTTGCTCGGTTTTATTTGATATTTCGGTAGATTGCAAATTTGGGCCGGTATTTTGCTCTATAGGCTTTGGTTGCGCGACCGTCGCGACGGTTACGTTTATCTCGGGTAGAGGTTGGGCGGCGTTAGGTATCCCTAAATTTGAGACGTTTTCTTCGCTATTGCTAAGCTCGTATTGCGCCTTTGTAGAGGGAGAGGACGACACGCTAACTGTGATATTTGCGTCTTTAATGGCGTCTAGGTTTTTGGCGGCTTGCCGCACGGTCGTCGCATCGGAGTAGGTCACGCTTTTATTTTTGTCTTCAAAGAGGCTTGAGAGATCGCCGATATATTTTTGAGGCTCGAAAAAATACACCAAAGCGCCGATCGCGCAAATGGTAACGATACCGCCTAGCATACCGCCGTAAGAGGATTTTTCGCTTGCGGTATAGGCCGGTATTTTAGGCGATATGGTTATGGTTTTATGCTTTAGCTCGACCTCGTGCTCGGCCATAAAAGCATCATACTCGCTCATCCATTGCGTAAAGTCTATATCTAGCTCGCGCTCTAGAATTTTAACAAAGCCTTTAACGTTAAAACGCGCTAATTTTTCAAAATTTTTATCGGCAATGTAGCCTAAGTATTCGGCTTCGATGTGCGTTCTTCTAGCGACTTCGCTAAGCCCCAGTTCTTTTAACAAACTTATGTCATTCATTTATAATCCTATCGCAAAGTATAGCAAACGCAGCCGAGACGTTTAGGCTGTCCCAGTCGTTTTTCATTTTTATTCCTACTATTTCGTCGCTTTTGGCGAGGACTTTTTTGTGCAAACCTTCGCCCTCGCTACCCATCACAAGAGCTACTTTTTGGCTAAAGTTGACCTCGTGGGCGTTTTTGCCGCCGCTTGCCGTGGCGTAAATTTTAAATCCGACTTGTTGTAGTGCGTTTAGCAAGCTAAGGCCGTCTTCTACAAGAGCGATATTTGCCTCGTAGGCCGCTGCGCTACTAGCTCGCAGGACGCCTTCCATCGCTAAATTTTTAGCGACGACGACGATGCCTCCGCAGCCAAGCGCATGCGCCGTTCTGACGATGGCGCCGATGTTTCCGACGTCGCTAAGTCCGTATAAAACCGCTATAAAATTTTGTTTTTTTATCTCGTCGATACTCTTAAACTCAAACTCTTCGACCTCGGCTAAAAAACCTTGGTGATTGCCGCCGCGCGCGAGAGCTTGAGCTTTTTGATTATCCACGCGTTTTATCGGTGCACCGACGCCTACGATCTGCGAAAATAGCGCCTTATCGCACTCTTTGGCGAGATAGACCGTTTTGACGTTTTTTTTATAGTTTTTTATGATGTGCAAAAATAGCTGTTTACCATATATTATCATCGCCTGATAATAGCTAAAAATCGGTAAAATTTAGCTAAATTTTTAGATAATTTCGCCCTTTGCTAAGTCCGTATGCGATTTTAACGAGCAAGTTCGGAGTAAATTTCTTTAGCGCTTTTGCCTGTAATTTTTGCTAGGAGTTTGGCCTTGGCTTTAGGCGAAATTTCAAGTTCTAAAATATCGTTTTGAATGATTTTTTCTGAGGTAAAATTTGGATTTTTTTGCACTACGACGCACCACTCGCCGCTTAAATTCGCCTCTTGTAGCTTTTTTGCCAGATTGCTTGCCGCGGCTCTAAATTTGGTTTCAAATTTTTTCGTCGCCTCTTTTACGGCAAAAATTTCTCTATCCGGCTCAAGTTTGGCAAAGTCTAAAATAAGCGAAAGTATGCGTTTAGGGCTTTCGTAGATGACTGCGGGAAACGGCAAATTTAGCGCATTTTGCACCGCTGCGGCACGCTCTTTGCCGTTATTTGGCAAAAATCCTAGAAAACAAAATTCTTTTTCGCAAAGACCGCTTGCGACGACGGCTAAGAGTGCGGCGTTTGATCCGCTTAGTACTTCGTATGCGATTTCGTTTTTTATCGCGAAATTTACGAGCGCGACTCCAGGGTCGCTGATGCCAGGCATTCCAGCATCGCTTAAAAACGCGACGTTTTTATCAAAAATCTCAAGCTTTATTTTGGACAAAATTTCATTTTCGTTATGCGTGTGTAGCGGGATAAAATTTTGGATGTTTATATTTGCGTCAAAACGCGTATTTAGCAGGTTTATGAGAGATTTTGCGACTCTGGTATCTTCGCAAAAGAGTATCTCGCATTCGCGCAAAACGCTCAAAGCGCGAAGCGAGATATCGCTTAAATTTCCTATCGGGGTAGGAACGAAATATAGCAAAGGATTATTTTAAGTTATATTTTTTCTTAAATTTATCGACGCGGCCCGCGCTATCTACGATCTTTTCGCTACCCGTGAAAAACGGATGGCACTCTGAGCAGATGTCCACTCTGATCTCGTTTTTGTTTG
>CAUQCZ010000155.1:0-3727 GCA_963516335.1 uncultured Campylobacter sp.
AACCACGCCTCTAACGCAATCCCCGCATGCGCCGCGCGTAGTCATATTTATCGCGGCGATCTCGTTTTCAAGCTCTATAAATTCATCGTCTTTCACGAAATGAAGCTGAATGCTAGCTCTCGTAGATAGATGCAAAAATCCGTTGGCGTAACGCTTGCAAAGCTCGCCGAGGCGTGCGAATTCTTTCGCGCCAACGCCCCCGCCGTGCGTTTTTACTCGCGCCATGTAGCTGTCTTTTACGCGCTGTTCGTATATCCCAAACGCCACGCGAATTTTCTCAAAACCTTTAAAATCAAGCTCGCCGCTTTTATATTCTTGCCATTTTTGCCTAAAAAATTCCGCGTCTTTGACGCTTACTTCCGCCGGAATAATATAGGTGTCCATCGTTTGCCTTTTTATAAAATTTGGGCGAGATTTTACAATAAATTTACTTAAATAGATTAAATATTATTAAAATTTTTGGTTTTACGATAGAAATTTAACAATAAGGCAATTTAAAATTAAATAAGAGTTTTTTATTGTAAGCCAATTGAAAGTCATTCGTCGGCGTAGTAGGACTCGCGCCTATGACTGCTTTTTATATGCATGATAATGACTGTGGGCTTTATAGCGCTATCAAGCATTTCGCATTTTTGCGCTCGGGCGTAGAAGCCATAATTATGGTCTGCGGGTTGCGGGCAAACTCTTTGTTGTCACGGATTTTTATTTCATCTCCTTTTTGGGGGTTGTAATTTTGGTTTGGTTTCCCTCAAAAGTAATTATATCCGCGCGCTTTCGTATTTTGATTTTTCTTGAAATATCGTATTTTGGGTGCTTTTGTGGCTCTTTTAGCGTATAGTCCGTTATTTTTTGTTTACTTTACTTCTACTAGGTAAAAAAACGGCTAAATAGTAAAAATGTATAGTAATCGAGGCTGATTCTTACTGCCAGTTGAGCGGAAGCTCTATTTATAATGCTGTATTCTAGGGGTTTTGAATGCTTAAATTGTGTGTAATGGTGCCCGAGGTCGGACTCGAACCGACACAAGGTTGCCCTTACCAGATTTTGAGTCTGGCGCGTCTACCAGTTTCACCACTCGGGCTAAGAAAGTCGAGATTTTACCTTGAAAGATATAAAAAAGAGATTAAAAAAAATATGGAAGCTCAAATTTAAGCTTCCATAAAAAAGAAATTATTTCTTTTTAGCTTTTTTGCCTGCGCCTGCTACTACGGCTTCTTTTAGTTTTTTGCCGACTTTAAATTTAACCGCTTTGCTAGCAGGAACATCTATAGTTCTGTCCGTTCCAGGCACTCTAGCTTTTCTAGCGGCTCTTTCTGCAGTACCGAATGTACCAAAGCCTATAAAGCTAATGCTATCGCCGTTTTTAAGAACCTCTTCAATGGTTTCTAGCGCAGCATCAACCGCCTTTAGAGAATCTTTTTTAGAAAGACCGGCCTTATCGGCGACAGCTTGAATGAAATCAGCTTTTTTCATGGAATAATCCTTAATAATGAAGTGGTATGCGCGCATTTTACAACGTTTTTCTAAAAAATACAATAGTTTTTAGCCGAAAATTTAACGATTTTTACGTAAATTCGGCAAAAACCGACGAATTTTAGACGATTTGTACTAAAAATTCGCTTTTTAGTCCCGTTTTTTTAACGTCTATGAGGCGCAAATTTTCTATGTCCATTTTACAAAGCTCGTCAAAATTTTTCACTCCGTTTTGCGCTACTTGCCTCAAAACTATTCCGCGGTAAGCTTTGGCGTAGTGGCTGACGACTTTACCGTTTTTTAAAAATTTAAAGGTCGCAAACGGCTTTCGTGTGCGGTAAAATTTCCCGTAAAACTCGGCTCTAAGGTCTAAAATATCGTCATCTCCTAGCCACTCATCTATCTCGCCGCCAAAATTTTGCCTATAAAATTCTTCCAAATTTAACCCTTCTATGCGCTCGCCTTGCTTTAGTTTGTATTCGGGCAGGGCGTCTGCGGCAAGTACCGGTCCGAATAAATTTGAAAAAATCAGCGTATTTTTATCTATAAACTCCTGCGCCGCGCTGTCAAGGCTGCGGTAATCAAGGTGCTTGTAGGCTACTCCGTCATAGCGCAAGACGGCTTTTACCGCGCCTTTTTTAAAAAGGCTTTCGCGCAGGCTCGGCTCATCGGTCAAATTTTTCACGCCGAAAAGTTTTGATATTTTTTCAACGACAGCCTTTTGTAAAAAATCATCGTAGATTTTTAAAATTTCGCACCGCTTTTCGTATAAATTCGGAAAAATAAAGTCGCCCCTATCTATAAATTTATTTGGACTTACGGCGGTTTTGGCTTCGCTAGGCGAAAAGAGTATTTTCATTTATGCTCCTTAAATTTGGCAAAATCATATCTAAAACTAAATAAATTTCGAAATTTGACGATATAGCGAGTGGAACTTTATTTGCTTGCAAGAGTTTGATTAAATTTAAGGAAAATGCGATGAGAATGACGAATCAGTTGATGAAATTTACGAATAACTACGACTATCAGACAAATATGAAAGCGCTACACAAGCTAAACACGCAAATTTCAAGCGGTCTAAAAATCCAAAATTCTTTCGAGGATAGCAGCGTTTATAACGACGGCATGAGGCTTGATTACGAGGTTGCTACGCTTGAGCAGGTGCAAACGGCGACTTCAAAGGCGCAGCACTTTTCAAAAAACACCGACAAGGCTTTGGGAGAATTTAAGCAGCAGCTTGAAAAATTTAAAACAAAGCTGGCTCAAGGCGCCAATGAAATCCACTCGCAAACTTCGCGAGAAGCCATCGCAAACGACCTTCAGGGTATCAAAAATCACCTGGTAAATATCGCCAACACCTCGATAAACGGGCAGTTTTTATTTGCCGGAAGCGCGATAAATACAAAACCTATAAACGGCGATACGAACGAGTATTTCGGCAATGCGCAAACTATGAAAGCCGTAGGTGGAGCCCAGGTAAATTTGACCTACAACCAAAACGGCCAGGAGCTGTTTCTGGGCAAAGACGGCGATTATAATAAAAAAATCACCTCCAACACGATGCTAAAAGCGCAAAATTTAGACGACAGAAACAAAACCGTTTATATCGATAGCGAGCACAAAATGCGCGATCTAATCGGCTTTAAATACGTAAAAGACGAAAAAACTCTAACTAATCAAGATTTTACCGGCACCGGCGCGCGAGAGTTTCAAAAGACTACTTTTTTCTTGCAGGGCAAAAAGCCAAACGGTACGAGCTTTACGAGTAAATTTAAGATGACGTCGGACGCCTCGATAAACGATCTGCTAGAAAAAATCGGCACCGAATACGGCAACACGCCGACTAATAAAGTCGTCGAAGTAACGATAAACAACCAAGGCCAAATCAACGTAAAAGACCTAAGCAAAGGCAATCAGGTTATCGATTTTCACATGATAGCGGCGACGAAAAAACTAAATAAGGCAGAGGATCTAACGGCTGCTAACATTAGCGCCGCCTCAGGCGAGTTTGACTCGGTCGATAGCCTAACTAGCGGCGCAAACTCGCTTGAGGCTAAGGTGCGCACAAACCCTAGCGACTATGAAATCACGGAATTTGTAAAAAGCAAATACGAAGACCTAGGCGGCGCCTTCACGAACGCTTACGACTACGACAAGATAAACTTTAAACAAGAGGGCAGAAATCTAGTAGGCACCGTATCGCAAGTAGAGCGCGGCAGCGGTAAATTCGCCGATGATAACACGACTCTAAGCC
>CAUQCZ010000156.1:0-3692 GCA_963516335.1 uncultured Campylobacter sp.
TGTCTGGCCTTATAAACGGCATCGTAGCGTTTGTTTTTAAAGGGCTCCCTTTGCGCTCTTTGGAATGCGCTTTGATCTATCACGCCTGCTTTATAAAGTAGTTTAATTGCGCGGTTTTTTAGCGCGTTTATGTTTGATTTTTTATCTAGGCGGTTGGCGTTGGGGTTTTTTGGGATCGTGCTTAAAAGCGCGCATTCGGCGATACTAAGCTCGCTCAAGTCTTTGCCGAAGTAAAACCTAGCCGCAGCAGCCGCGCCCTCGATATTTCCGCCGTACGGAGCGAGATTAAAGTA
This sequence comes from uncultured Campylobacter sp., assembly GCA_963516335.1. Lineage (GTDB taxonomy): Bacteria > Campylobacterota > Campylobacteria > Campylobacterales > Campylobacteraceae > Campylobacter_A. The sequence continues at coordinate 294 of CAUQCZ010000156.1, forward strand.
AAAATCTAAAATTTCGTCCTTGCTGTAATGCCACTCAAGCTGAAGCGCGGTAAAGATTTCTTTAAATTTATTCGCGTAGGTGCGTTCGTCCCGTTTCATCATGCGCGCGACTTGCATAGTGATCGTGGATGCGCCGATGCGGTTAGAGTGCGTGAGATTGTGCGCGGCAGCGCGGATCATGGCAAAGGGATTTACGCCGATGTGGTAGTAGAAAAATTTATCCTCAAACAAAATGACGCTATCTTTTAGCGTCTGTGGGATGTCTTTAGCCTCAAATCTCCAAATTTCGTCGCTGCTAGGTCGAAGGGCTATGATTTGGCCGTTTTTATCAAAAAGTATGAGCGAATTTTCCCGCTTTAGCGCTTTTACGTCAAGCGGATAGGCAAAGTCAAGCGCCAAAAAAGCTACAAAGCAGAGCAGGGCGACTGCGGCGAAGTATTTGATAAATTTAGCTAAAACTCTTTTCATTTCGCGATTATATCGAATTTGCGCGTAAAATCTCGAAAGATTAAATTTATGATAATTGATATATAATTTCAAATACTAATCTAAGCAAAGGAGATAAAGGCATGGAATATAGAATAGAAAAAGACACGATGGGCGAGGTAAAGGTTCCGAATGAAAAATATTGGGGTGCGCAAACGCAGCGCAGCCATGAAAATTTCGAGATCGGAGTGGGGCTGGAGACGATGCCGCGAGAGGTCATAGAGGGCTTTGCCTATCTAAAAAAAGCGTGCGCGCTGGTTAATCGCAAGCTGGGCCGCCTAGACGAGCCTCGCACAGAGGCGATAGCGCAGGCGTGCGATGAAATTTTAAACGGCAAACTGGACGGAAATTTCCCTCTAGTCGTGTGGCAGACGGGCTCGGGCACGCAGTCGAATATGAATTTAAACGAGGTCGTTTCAAACCGCGCGATGGAGATTTTGGGGTTAAATTTTCGCGATAAGGCGGCACTGGACGTTAAAGACGCAAAATTCGTGCATCCAAACGATCACGTAAATAAAGGCCAGAGCTCAAACGACACCTATCCTACGGCGATGCGAATAGCCTTTGTGCAGCAGCTTCAAAAAAAGCTACTGCCAGCAATCCAAAAACTTGAAGCGACGCTGGATAAAAAGACCGCCGAGTTTGCAAAGATCGTAAAAATCGGCCGCACTCACCTGCAAGACGCCACGCCGCTCACGCTCGGGCAGGAATTTAGCGGTTACGCGCATATGCTAAAGGCGAGCAAGGCGCAGATCCTAGCTACCGTGCCGTTTTTAGAGGAGCTTGCTATCGGCGGCACCGCGGTGGGCACGGGGCTAAACTCGCACCCGAAATTTAGCCAGATGGTAAGCGACGAGCTAAACGCGCTAACGGGCACGGCGTTTAAATTTAAATCCCATCCGAATAAATTTCACGGCCTAACCAGCCACGATGCCGAGGTATTTTTAAGCGGCGCGCTAAACGGCCTGGCGGCAAATTTGATGAAGATCGCAAACGACGTGCGCTGGTTAGCAAGCGGGCCAAGATGCGGCATCGGCGAGATAAACATCCCCGAAAACGAGCCGGGAAGCTCGATAATGCCGGGCAAGGTAAATCCGACGCAGTGCGAAGCCGTCACGATGGTAGCGGCGCAAGTAATGGGCAACCACGTCGCGATTTCCGTCGCTGCAAGCCAAGGCAACTTCGAACTAAACGTCTTTAAGCCGGTGCTTACCTACAACCTCATCCAAAGCATCCGCCTGCTAAGCGACGCTATGGTAAGCTTTGAGAAACATTGCGCTTGCGGTATCACAGCAAACGAGGCTAAAATCGACAAGCTACTGCACGAAAGCCTAATGCTAGTAACCGCGCTAAATCCGCACATCGGCTACGCAAATGCCGCCAAGATCGCCAAAACCGCGCACCATAATGGCACGACGCTGCGCGAGGAGGCGATAAAATCGGGCATACTAACCGCCGAGGAATTTGACGCGTGGGTGGTGCCTGAGGATATGATCGCGCCGAAGGAGTAAATTTGGTCGCTTGATTTTTGGGCTCGGCGAGATTTGGGCGATTTTGCCGAGCCTAAGTAAAATCCGTAAATTTAAGAGCGAAATTTACGGTTGCGCCTTAAATTTTACTCAAATTTGCCGATATACTTTTAAATTTAAAGGCAAAGTATGACTATAATAAACAAAAATAAACAAATATATTATCAATTACAACATATTAAAAAAATAAAAAAACTAATAAAACAGAAAAATATAATTAATAACATAAATTTAAACACAAATTTGATGAGCGTCGGCAAAATCTCGGCGGCGGCTAGTGCGGAAAATTTAAACGCAGGCGCGCTAAATTTAAAAAGCGGCGATAGGGGCGATATCTTGCGCGGCGCGTCAGATTCTCTCAGCGGCGCGTCAAATTTGCCTAGCGGCGAAAGCAGCGCCGATATCCTAAAAAAACAGTTAGAAAAACTACAAAAACGGCTAAAAGAGCTTGAAGCTGCGATAAAGCGAGTAAAAGCAAGCAAAAATCCATACGCAAAAGATATGGCGGCCTCGCTTGAGACGCAAAAGGGAGCGGTGTTTGCGCAGATAATGCAAATAAGCGCGCGAATTTTAGAAATGCAAGGCGGCCAAAGTAAAATTTGACGCCGTAAATTTGCATTTCAAATTTTCAAAATGTAGAATTTTGATGCCTTGAAACTAAATCGTAATTTTAAGAAATATAGCGATTTTGATTTTAAAATATCAAAATATAAAAATAATTTGTCAAATCTATCTTTTTATACTTTAATTATTTTTTAGAGCTTTATTTGCAAAAATATCACTAAAATAACAATAAACTTAATCATAAAAACTAATTCTTTTAATAAATATAGAATTTTAAATTTTAGTTGTAATATTTCAATTTCTAAAGCTATTTGATAATGATTAAAGACAAATTTACTCCATTATCAAAATATGCAAAAAATGCACATTTTACCCCAAAGGAGAGAGCATGAGAGATGACGTCCTAGTTAGGATAAACGAGCGACTTAACGTGCTTGCCGCGCTTCCGACTCTAAAAAATGGATCGATCGGCGAAGCTTTAAAGAAAAGCGGATTTAGCAGGCGCGATTTTATGAAATGGGCGGGCGCGATGACGGCGTTTATGGCGCTACCTGCGTCGATGGCGCCAACCGTGGCTAGAGCCGCCGAGCTTAGCGACAGATTGCCCGTGATATGGCTTCATATGGCCGAGTGTACGGGATGTAGCGAGAGCTTGCTTCGCTCCGATACGCCTACGATCGATAGTCTTATTTTTGACTACATTAGCCTTGAGTATCACGAAACCGTGATGGCGGCGGCAGGCTGGCAGGCTGAAGAAAATTTAGAAAGCGCGATCGAAAAATACAAAGACAGATACATCCTACGGGTTGAGGGCGGCATA
>CAUQCZ010000157.1:0-3655 GCA_963516335.1 uncultured Campylobacter sp.
TATAGCTCTCCAATCATAATGCTGGAGATATTTTCGTACCAGCCGTTAAATTCGCTAAGAATTTTTTCACCGTAGAAATTTACGATTTTTTCATATTTTTTTTGCTTCAAATATAAATCCTCAAAGCCGATTATCGCCAATGCTATTATGGATGCGTAATCGTAAGCTCTTATGTTTTGTTTTTCGCAAACGGCGATTATATCGCTCGTATCGGCGCAAAATTCGATAAATTTGCGTAAATTTTCATTTTTATAAAAATCCTCGGCGATTTGCATAAATTCGGCTTTTTTGTCGGCAAAGTCATCTTCGTTAAAATCGTCTTTATCAAAGGATACGCCGAAATTTTTAAACTCTTTTTTTATCTCCTCATCGGTTAGAATTTTATTAAACTCATCAAAGCTTAGCGTCTCAAGCTCATCTCTTATTTTATATAAAAAGTTAAATAAAATGCATTCGTAAATATGCTTGTCCAGCTTTTTTATATAGTCCATAACATCTTCTTCTAAAACTATATGGTAAGCTTCCCGCAGTGCGTTTGGGGATCTGTAAAAACCACTCTCGTAGTCCTCGGAAATACAAAAAAATCGCTCTTTTAACAGCTCCTTGCAAAAGAAAACGTCCTGCAAATCATACGCCTTAAGAGGAAAAGCGAAAATATTGTTGAGGTTAAAAACCTTATTCATTACATTACTCCTTAAATTTATTTTTAATAACTATTATTGCGCCGAGTTTATGATTTATAACGATAGCGCAAAATAAATCAAACCGCGTCATAAGCCGTAAATCGCTATCAAATTTGATGTGCTTTGCGCTTAAATTTAACTCAAATTTGGCCCGTGTCAAATTTGCCCGAGGCGTCGCGCGTTAAAATTAAAATTTAGCTTGAAATAACGCCGAATTTGCCGCCAAGTAAAATTTAAAATTGGCGCCGACAAGTCTAATTTATCAAAATCGTCGTTTCGCGAAAGCCGAATTTGATCCAAAGCAAATCCGCAAGCGGGCGGAGTCGCTTACAAAATTTCCGCCTCTTTGCTTGCGTTTACCGAGCTTAGCGCGATGCGGTCGCCGGGTTTTAGCTCGCTTAGATTTACGGTTTTGCCGTCCTTTTGTACTCGGACGAAATTTGAAATCTGCGCGAAAAACGACTCTTGCTGCGCGTATGCGGCGCGAGCTAGTTTTAGCGCGTTTTCAAATTTGAGCAGTTTAGTCTGCGCAGCGGCGTCTAAAACCTGCCTTAAATTTAGCAAAATTTGCTCTTTGCGAGCGATCTTTTGCGTGAGGCTCGCCTGAGAAAATCTCGCTCTCATCATCGCTAGAGCGTTAAATTTATGCTCCCAAACGCGCATGAAAGCCGCGTCCGCGGCCTCGCTTAGCCTGTCTATGCTTTGCATTAGCTCGCCCGCATCTGGCAGTAGCGCAGCCATCGCCGCGCTTGGGGTCGGAGCGCGAAAATCAGCCGCAAAGTCGCTGATGACGTAATCAATCTCGTGTCCGACGGCCGATATCACGGGCGTGCGCGCCGCGTAGATCTCGCGGGCTAGATTTTCGTCGTTAAAGCACCACAGATCCTCTCTGCTGCCGCCGCCGCGCGCCAGCACGATCGCATCTGCGCCGCTAGCATCGGCTCTTTTTAGGGCGCGTATGAGCGAGGCTGGTGCGGTTTCGCCCTGCGTTAGCGAGTCAAAAATTATGATTTCCGCTAGCGCCCAGCGCTGTGAAGCGATACGCAGCATGTCTTGCAAGGCGGCTGATGTTTTTGACGTCACTAGCGCGATCTTGCGAGGAAATTTAGGTAGCGGTTTTTTGCGCGAGATATCAAAAAGCCCTTCGCTCTCGAGTCTGGCTTTTAGCTGTTTAAAGGCAAGTTCGAGCTCGCCTTCGCCGCTTGGGCGTATGAGGGTCGCGATAAACTGATAGCTGCCGCTTGGCGAGTAGAGCGAAATTTTGCCGTAGAGAGCGACTTTCATGCCGTCTGCGACGTCAAATTTGAGCTTGGCGGCGTTAAATTTATAAATGACCGCCGAGATCGCGGCCTTTTCGTCTTTTAGCGTGAAGTACCAGTGGCCCGAGCCGTGCCTCACTAGCCGCGAGATCTCGCCCTCTACTTCAACGTACGAAAACGTCGTCTCAAGTAGCGTTTTGGCCTGCTCGTTTAGCTCGCTGACGCTTAGCACTCACGGGCCTTTTGCGCGATGAAAAGAGTAGAAATATCCATCGAAAAGCCCTTGCAAAGGCGCATCTCAAAGCCCGCGCTAGCGAGCTCGTCCGCAAAGCTAGCCGCGTCTAAAAAGCCCTCGATCGAGCTTGGCAGATACTCGTAGGCTTCTTGATTTTTGGAGATAAAGCCGCCGATTTTAGGCAAAATTTTACTTAGATAAAAGTCGCGAACGCCGGTTAAAAGCCCGCTTTTTTTGCGTTTGGTAAACTCTAGTACTACGACGTATCCGCCCGTTTTTAGCACCCTGTTAAACTCTCTTAGCGCGGCCTCGCGTTCGACCACGTTTCTGATGCCGTAGCTGATGCTTAGCACGTCCACCGAGCCGCTATCAAGCGTCGTTTGCGTCGCTAGCGCCTCGATAAATTTAAACTCGGGAAATTTCTGCTTGGCGACTGCTAGCATGCCGCTTGAGGGATCGACGCCGATTAGATTTTCGATTTTTGCGTTAAATTCGCCCGCCGTCTTTTGCCAAAAGCCCATCATGTCGCCCGTGCCGCATGCGACGTCTACGATATTTACGCTTGAGTCTTTGAAATTTGACAAAACCGTTTTGCACGCGATCTTGCGCCAGCTCACGTCCGCGCCCATGCTCAGCACGCGGTTTGCTAGGTCGTATGTAGGCGCGATGTCGTTAAACATCTGAACTATTTTTTCTTGTTTTTCCATTTTTTCTCTTTAGATGTAGTAGATTTTTAAGCCGTGCGAAAGCTTTGTGAGGCTTTTTAAAATTTTAGGCTTTGAGTCTAAAATTTCGCTTCGCAGCTCGTAGATTTTTTTGTAAATTTTAGCTTGGAGTTTGTCTATGCGCTTTTGCTCGGCGCCGCTTTTTACGTGTGCGAGCAGGCCTAGCCAGACGTCGGCGTCTTGCAACGAGCCAAAAACTTCTTGTAAAATTTTGGTCTTTTTAAAACATTTTTTAGCCGCAGGGAAGCCAAAGCCGCCGCCGAAAATCTCGCTTAAGTATCTTAGTCTTTTTATCTCTATGCGGCATTTGTGAAACTGCGCGTTTTGGGTGGTTTGGCTCAAATTTGAGAGAGATTTTTTAAGGCGTAAAATTTGAGTTCGCATGGATTTTGCGACGAGTTTTTTTATCGGCGCGTCTCCTAGCTCGCCTTTAAAAAAGCCGCTTTCCTCGCGTAAAAATACCTCCCAGTCGCGCAAAATTTCGCTTGTTTCGTCGCTTTGCAGCTCGGCTCGGACGCTTTTGGCTAGGCTTTTGCTTAGATTTTCTAGCTCGCTAGCTAGCGCTTCAAAGCCTTTTTGCTTTTGCAAAAACTCGCAAAATACGTCTATATCGCGCTTTTGGTTAGTTAGCTCGGCTAGTTTTTTAAAATTTAGCAGAAAATAACAAGCTGTTTTTCGGTCAAAAACGGGAGTGAAAATTTTAAGCAAAGAGCGCGTTTTGCGCAGATTTACGCGGATCTGGTGCAGCGCCTT
>CAUQCZ010000158.1:0-3655 GCA_963516335.1 uncultured Campylobacter sp.
GTATCCGCTATATTGGTCAAATTTCCCGCCGCTTTTAAAAAAGTGGTTTGACGACGTATTCGCCTACGGCTGGGCTTACGGCACGGGAGGCACCAAACTAAACGGCAAGCTATTTTCGCTAGCTATCTCGGCGGGCGCGAAAGAGGATATGTATTCCAAAGACGGTATCGAGGGCTTTAGCCTGCAAGAGGTATTATCGCCGTTTAAGGCTACTTTAAATTTCGTCGGGGCAAAGCCTATGGCGGATTTTGCCTCGTACGGCTTTTTGCTAGGCGCTAGCGACGAAGACGTCGAAAATAGCGCAAAAGAGTACATAGACTTTTTGCTTAAACTTTGATTTTGCGGGCGGAGATTTATCTGCTTAAATTTCCGCCGTTTATCATTTGCCTAAATGGCTTTGCCGCCAAATTTAGGCTTTGATTTCGGCTTGCTTATCGAATTACTTTTTCTTGATTTTTAGCCACTTAGCGCGCTTTATAGCCCCAAGCGCGAGACTCACGACGCCCGCTAAAAGCGCAAATGCGGCGACTCCCCAAAAAAGATAGGTCTCGCCGCTTTCGTAATAAGTAACCGCCTCAAAAACAAGCTCGCCTTGCGCCGCTACTAGCCGCTCTTCTTTTATCATCTTGCGGATGTCCGCGCCGCTTATGTTTTGCCCGCTCGGATCATACGGCCGCGTCAAGGCCTCTATGGCGGCAACATCTGCGATCTCGTAAACGCTAGCGCCAATCCCCTGCTGCGTCCCAAGCGCGTCAAAATAGTAAATTTTATCGCCGTTTGCATAAACCGCGCCGTATACGCCGTTTCTAACGAGGCCTATTTTGCGCCACTGCTCGCTAGTTTTGAGCCTAAAAAGCTCCGTACGGCGCGAGCTTAGCCGTTTGCCGCTTTTGCCGCGGCTCCAAATTTCGCGGCTTTGCACGAAATAAGCCTGCGCGTCCGAGACGAAAACGCTGCCTGCAAGCGGCGAAATTTCATTCGTAAAAGGATCTGCCGCCGTGCGTTTCAGCTCGCCGCTTTCGCCGTCGTTTTTGCTCTCCCAAAAATAAATCCCGTCCTTGCCGCGAAAAAGCAGGTGATAGGCGTGCGCGCCAAAGACGCCAAACGGTAGCGAATAAGGCGCAAATTCGGGCGCAAACTCATTTCCGTCCGCATAAACTACGCCGCTAGCGGGCTCTAAAAGATAGCGTACGCCGCTAAAATACGCAGCCTCGTGCAGTCCCGCCGTAAATTTAACCGCAAGCCGCGAGTTTTTAAAATAGACGTTTCGTCCGTCCGTGACGTAAAAATCGCTAGTTTGCCCGCGCGCGTCCCTCACGTATCTTAGTCCGTCCGCGTCCGCGCCCTCTAACTCCTCGCCCTCGAAATAAGCTTTTTTACCACCTTTATCGCCGCCGATTTGCGCTCCGTCTTGGACGCCTTTTTTATCGTCCGCGTCGCTATTTTCGCTAAATTTGCCGCCTTTGCTCGCGCCTCCCGCCGCGAAGCCAAAACCCAAAATCGGGGTCAAATTTACGCCTGAAACGCGCTTTATTTTATAAATATAGCTTTGCGGTTTATCAGCGCCCAGTAGCGCGTATGCCGCGGTTTGAACCGCCTCGCTAATGCCGCCTAGCTCGTAGTTTCTCTCGCCTACGTCGCTACAAAAATAACTAACCCTGCCGTCCGTTAAATATCCGTTGCCAATCGCCCTAGCGCGCGTGGGATCAAGCCCGATCATAGCTAGATTGCCGCAGTAGACGGCGCTTTCGTCAGCACCGACGTTTCGCCCGCGATAACCGCCTGACGCAAGAACCCTAAATTTATCCGCCCGCGCGCCTTTTAGCTCAAATTTGCCTCCGCTTGGGATTAGCGCGTAAATTTTGCCTTGCGGCGTCACGTAAAATTCGCTATCGCCCATCTGAGTAAATTCGCCCTCCTCCTCGTAGCTAGCGATATAAATCATAAAAAATACCGTAAAAAGTACGGCAAAAAGCGCAACCGCGCAAGAAGCGGGGGAATTTTTTATTTTCATAAATCGCCTAAATTTAAACTAAATTTTTATGATTATATTATGATTTTGTTTAATAGTTTAAATTTGACGCAAAAACCCGCAAAAGCACTGCAGATTTTTGCATTACGGTTACGCCGATTCGTAGAAAATTTTGCTAATTTTAAAAATGCCGAGTAACTGCGTTTGCTTGGCTTGCGGCGCATTTTTATCTATCAAGGCGCAGTTTTAAATGATAAATTTAACTTTTAGGCTTAAAATTCTCCGCCAAAATGCGCTCAAACCGCAGCGCCAAATCCTATCTTTTGGGAATTTATACGCCGCGACTCCAGGTAAAGGGCGCAGACGCTATTTATTTTAAAACTGCAAACTCCACATAGCCTTCCATGGCTATAAGCATTATCCAAGCGGCCTCCGGACTGTAAAAATAGTGATGTTCGGGGATATTTTCTAGCATAAATTTTAAAAAATCGTAAAAATATTCGGGCACAAATTTGACTTCGGCACTGGTTAGATTGTCGCCGACGTAGCTTATGTCTGCGCTTAAAATTTTACTTTGGATGTTTGGATTTGAGCTTAGAAAATTTTAATATCGGCAAAATTTTATAGTTAGCCGTTTTATAATCTTTTAAATTTTGCAAAACAGGTTTTTGAGCCGACAAAAGTAAAATTTCGCTCTATAAACTCCTGCTCCATCGTCGCTAACACGCCACTTTTGACCTAAATTTGACAAAAAAGCAAGCATTTCATCACTCGCTGAAATGAAATTTGAAACTAGATTTTTCGGGCTCAATCGTTTCCTTTTGCAAGATTGCCGTAAAATTTGGCAATCCGCTTGCTTGTTTATTTCGCACGCTAAACTCGCAGCAAAGAATTCACAAAAACCGTAAATTTCCACAAAAAGGCGTTATATCTTGAGATGATTTTTGAAGTCGCGACATAAAATAAAACGTAGCGGACTGGTCGTCCGTGAGTATTTATTTTTACTAGCCCTTTGAAAAGCGCTCAAAAACTACTCAAAAGTCACGGCGAATTTAAAATTTATCTAAAAAATGCAAGAGATATTATATCTTGGAGAGATTTTAAGGGTTACGAAGCGAAAAATAGGCGTAGGCTGGACAAGCCAGTCCGCCAAGCCGATTTTTCGCGAGTTCCGTTAAAAGCTCCCAAGAGATGATATCTATTTTAAAGCTTCGAGTCTAACCGCGACAGACCTTCTATGTGCTCCGAGCCCCTCGGCATCGGCTAGCTTCATGCACGCGTTTCCCAGCTCGCTTATGCCTTTTGCGTTTAGCGAGATGAGCGAAGTGCGCTTCATAAAATTTTCAACCCCTAGAGGCGAGTAAAATCTCGCGCTACCGCCTGTCGGGAGCGTATGATTCGGCCCGGCTAGATAGTCACCCATCGCTTCAGGCGTAAAGTGTCCGATAAATATCGCGCCGGCATGCCTGATCTGCCTAGCCAGCTCCATCGCGTCGTTTGTCGCGATCTCTAGATGCTCGGGCGCTAGCTCATTGGCCAGCCTCACGCACTCATCAAGGTCGCTAGCTACGATGATGGCGCCCTTTTTATCAATACTAACCTGCGCGATGGGCTGCCTAGCTAGCGTCTTGATCTCCTCGTTTATATGCCTTTGCACCGCCGCGCCGAAGGCTTGATTTGGCG